>CALLYN010000690.1 GCA_937858455.1 uncultured Kouleothrix sp. | reverse complement strand
CTCGGCGCGGGCGCTGCGGGCGGCGCTGCGCGAGCGCGCCGGCGCCGACGTGGCGGTGATCATCTCCGACACCTTTGGCCGGGCGTGGCGCGAGGGCCAGGTGAACGTGGCGATCGGCGTGGCAGGCATGGCCCCGCTGGCCGATTACGCCGGCCAGCCCGACACCTACGGCTACATGATGCAGGCCAGCAACCTGGCCGTGGCCGACGAGCTGGCCTCGGCCGCCGAGCTGGTGATGGGCAAGGTCGACGCCGTGCCGGCGGCGATCGTGCGCGGCTACGCCTACGCCCCGGCCGAGGCCAGCGCGCGGCAGCTCATCCGCGCGCCCGAGAAAGACCTGTTTCGGTGATATATACCTATGACTAGCGAAACCTCACGAGAGCAGCTGAGCCTGCGCGAGATCATCCGCGGCCGCCGCTCGGTGCGCAAGTACCAGGATCGGCCGGTGCCGCGCGCGCTGCTCGAGCAGCTGATCGAGGCGGCCGGCTGGGCGCCCTCGCCGCACGGCCGCCAGCCCTGGCGCTTCGCGGTGCTGACGCGCGCCGAGCCCAAGCTGCACCTGGCCGAGGCTATGGGCGACGAGTGGCGCCGCCAGCTTGCGTTCGACGGGCAGGACGCCGCGACGATCGAGCTGCGGCGGCGCAAGTCGCACGAGCGGATCATCACCGCGCCGGCGATCGTCATCCCGTGCCTGTACCTGGCCGAGCTGGACGTGTATCCCGACGACGGCCGCAACGCCGCCGAGGCCACAATGGCCATCCAGAGCCTCGGCTGCGCGGTGCAGAACTTGCTGCTGGCGGCCTATGCGCTTGGCCTCGACGGCGGCTGGATGTGCGCGCCGCTGTTCTGCCCCGGCGTGGTGGCGGACGCGCTCGGCCTGGCGCCGGAGCTGACGCCGCACGCGCTGATTACGCTTGGCTACGCCGCCGCCGACCCGCAGCGTCGCCCGCGCAAGCCGCCGGCGGAGCTGGTGGTACGGTTCGACTAGCAGCTGCCAATGCCCACGTGGAGCTCACCCCATGACCGACACCTCCCAGCTCGACTACGGCCCGGTGCGGGCCGACGAGATCGACGAACTGAACATCCTGCTTGAGCAGGCGCTCACGTTCACCAGCGGCTCGATGGCCACGTGGACGGCCGCACTGGGCCTTGAGCATATACGCGCGGTGCGGCGCGGCGGCCGGCCGGTGGCCGGCATGGGCGTGATCCCGATGGGCCACTACTTCGGCGGGCGCAGCGTGCCCACCGCCGGCATCACCGCCGTGGGCGTCGCGCCCGACCAGCGCGGCAGCGGCGCGGGCCTGTGGATGATCGGCCAGTCGCTGCTCGAGCAGCAGCGCCAGGGCGTGCCGCTGGCCTCGCTCTACCCGGCCACCACCAGCTTCTACCGCCGCTCGGGCTTCGAGCGCGCCGCTGCGCGCGTGCTCTACGAGCTGCCGCTGGCGGCGATCGGGGTGCGCGACTACACGCTCGACGCAGCGCCGGCCGGCGCCGGCGAGCACGCGCTGATCAAGCAGCTCTACGCCCGCCAGGCCGAGCGCAGCGCCGCCATGATCGACCGGCCGGAGTTCTACTGGAATGGTATTCTGGCGCCGAAGGAGAAGCGCGCGTACAGCTTCCTTGTGCGGCGCGACGGCGTGCCCGAGGGCTACGTCGTGCTGTTCCACACCTCGTGGAACGAGCAGCTGCAGGTGCGCGATCTTGTGGCGCTGACGCCCGCCGCCGGCCGGCGGCTGCTGACGCTGCTGGCCGACCACCGCTCGATGATCGAGACCGCGCGCCTGCCCGGCGGCCCCAACGACGCGCTGCTGCTGCTGCTGCCCGAGCAGAAGCACAAAGTCGGCTGGCAGCTCGACCTGATGCTGCGCATTCTCGACGTGCCCGGCGCGCTTGAGGCGCGCGGCTACCCGCAGGGCCTGGCGGCCGAGCTGCACCTCGAGGTGCGCGACGAGCTGATCGCCAGCAACAACGGGCGCTTCGTGCTGGCGGTTGAGGGCGTTGATCGCCGCGACGTCGGCGCCCTGCTGCGCGCGCGTCACGCGGCCGGGATTCGCCAGATAGTGCACGGCGTCGCCGCGGCTCTGGAGCTGCACGCCTTGGAACCTCGTCGGCAAGAAACCGCTGCTCCACTGCCGTGTCGCGATGGGCTGCGGCGGGCGGCCGGGGCCGG
>CALLYN010000689.1 GCA_937858455.1 uncultured Kouleothrix sp. | reverse complement strand
CGGCCAGCGCCTGGTCGGCCGCCAGGCGGTCGATCTGGCCGGCGATCGCGTCGGGGTCGGGCGGCGCCACCAGTCCATTCACGCCATCCTCGACGAACTCGAGCACGCCGCCGGCGTCGGTGCTGGTGATCACCGGGCGGGCCGCCGCGAGCGCCTGCACGGTTGTAAAGCCGTAATCTTCGTCGAATGGCGCGTAGTACACCGCGCGCGCGCCGGCGTACAGCCCGATCAGCTCGTCGTCGCCGACGTAGCCGCGGAACTCGGCGCGCGCCCCCAGCCCCAGGTCGGCGGCCAGCCGCTCGAGCCGCGCGCGCTCGGGGCCTGCACTTATGAGAACGCAGCGCGCGGCGGTTTTGGTGCGAGCCAGCGCGCGCAGCAGCAGGTCGAGCCGTTTGGCGGCGTCGAGGCGCGCGTCGGAGAGGATGTACTCGCCGTAGGGCCCGGCGCGCAGCCGGCTGGCGTAGCGGCTTGGCGGGTACAGCGGCGTGCTGCCGAGGCCGTTGAAGCGCCGCAGCCGCTCGCCGACGTTGCGCGAGATCGTGTAGCGCCGCGCGGCCTCGCCCAGCAGCGCGCGATCCATGCGCAGCAGCTGCTCGCGGATGGCGCGGTCTTCGGCGGTGTTGGCGAAGTCGCTGAAGGGCGTGCCATACCAGTCGTAGGCCTGGCGGTGCTGGTGCACCAGCCATACCACCTTGCGCGGGTGGCGCACGGCGTACGATGGAAACTTAGTGCAGATCACCTGGTCGACCGGCGCGGCGTTGACGTGCGTGAGGTCGAGCAGGCGCCAGGCCAGCGCCGACTGGGCGATCTGCTCGTGCGGCTGCCAGGCGAACGGCAGGCTCACCACGTCGACGCTATGCCCGCGCTCGCGCAGTGCGTCGCGCAGGCCCTCGACCAGCAGCTCGGCGCCGCCGCGCACGAACGGCACCTGGGTGGCGCAGATCAGGATGCGTTTGGGCATAGTTGCCTTCGCTTGTGCAGGCTAGAGCCAGCGCCGCCGCCGGAAGAACAGCAGCAGCGCCGTGCTCACCACCACCATCAGGGCCAGCGCCAGCGGGTAGCCGAAGCGCCAGTGCAGCTCGGGCATGAACTCGAAGTTCATGCCGTAGATCCCGGCGATCAGCGCATCGCACATCAGCACGATCGACGTGATCGTCAGCACTTTGACGATCTGGTTCAGCTGGTTCGACTGCAGCGACAGAAACGCGTCGAGCGCGCTCGACAGCAGGTCGCGGTAGGTATCGATGCTGTCGGTGATGCGCACGATGTGGTCGTACACGTCCTGCAGGTAAAGGATGGTATTGCGCTCGAAGATCGGCACCTCGCGGCGGATCAGCACGTTCAGCACGTCGCGCTCGGGCGCCACCACCCGCCGCACCGTCAGCAGGTCGCGCTTGAGGCTGAACACCGACTGGAGCGCCTCTTCGCGGAAGTGCTCGAAGATCTGCTGCTCGATCTCTTCGACCTGGTCGGCCAGCTTGTCGAGCACCGGGAAGTAGTCGTCCACGATCGCGTCGAGCAGCGCGTAGATCAGCGCGCCGGCGTCGTTGTTGAACTCGGCGGTGCTGGCCTGCCAGCGCGTGAGCGTCTCGTCGATCGTCGTGATCGGGCCGTGGTGCACGCTCACGAGGTAGTTGGCGCCGATGAACAGCCCAAGCGCATGGCTGCGCAGCCGCCTGGCGGCGTCGTCGTAGTTCAGCTGGTAGAAGACCATGAAGTAGTACTGCTCGAAGGTTTCGAGCTTGGGGCGCTCGTGGTGGCGGGTCGCGTCTTCGATCGACAGCGGGTGGAACTGAAACTCATCGCGCAACAGCTGGATGTCTTCGGCCTGCGGGTTCTGCAGATCGAGCCACACGAATGTGCCGGGCTGGGTCAGCAGCTCGCTGATGCGCGACGGGTCGACGTGCGATTCGCACCTGCCGGCGTGGGCGCACACCACCATGCGGCGTGACTCGACCGGCGGCGATGCGGCGGGCGACTGAGGCTTCGGCGGCATAGCGTGCTGGCTCCGTGCATATGTGAATTCCTGGGCCTATTATACGCGCAGTATTCGAATAATGGCTTTAGGAAGTACGCGGTCGGCGCCCTCAGCCTTTGGCAAAGCGCTACCTTCCTTTTGGGCGTGTGCGTTTTTCCGCGCGGAACGCGGAAAATGGACACAGAACAAGTGTTCAGCCGAATTTGGTATTACGCGGTGGCGCGGCCGCGCACAGGTACGAGCGTGCCGAGGTATGCCTCGATGTCAAAGATGTTACTCGGCGATCGGGCGCGCGGCAGGCTGGCTGGCGCCGCATTCTGATGCGCTTTTCGCATCGCAACGCGCTATTTTTTAATCGGCGCTTTACGCCAGCTGCGCCAGCGCTTAACAAAAGTGTCACTTCATCTTGATAGGTGCTTGGCGTATACTGGGCGCTAATGTTGCACCAGCCCGTAGGTAGCTTGCCTCTGTATGGCCCTTTCAGGGGCTGCTTGAAAAGCAGGGAATACGCGGGGCGCAGCCTTGCCGTAGGCCCGCGTGTTGGCCATAGATGGCCCACTTTTAGCCCTTTGACACGGCTATATCGCGCCAGCCCTCGCTTTCAAGCAAGTTCTCAAGGTGTTTTGTGCCAGCGTTGGCACGCGGCCTGTGCGCGTATGCCCAGCTATCGCTGCGCCAGGCTTGGTTGTTCGTATGGGAAAACCAGCGATTGAAAAATGAAATGTAGACGGAGTGATTAGGTATGCGGCGCTATCAGCTTGTATGGCTTCTGAGTGTGTTTGGCACCATGGTCGCGATGCTCGCCAGCCCGTGGGTTGGCACGGCGCCGCTGGCGTATGGCGCGGCGCAAGAGCAGGCCGGCTATTCCGATTTCTCTTATAACTATTCCAATGTCGTGACGCCCACCGCCGACAAGCCGCAGAGCAAGCTGTGGTTCAACGACGGCTTCTGGTGGGCCAGCATGTTCAACAATACCAACAGCCCACGCCCGGCGTTTCATATTTACCGCCTCGACCTGGCGACGCAGAACTGGATCGACACCGGCACCGAGATCGACGAGCGCCCCAGCACCCAGGGCGATTTCCTGTGGGACGACACCAGCGGCAAGCTGTATGCCGTCTCGGGCAGCTACTCGGTCGACGGCCGCTACACGCGCTACGGCTACGACCCGGCGCAGAAGAAGTATACCCGCGAGGTCGGCCCTGTGGTGGTGCGGCCGGGCGGCGGCGAGTCGATCTCGCTCGAGCGCGACAGCACTGGCAGGCTGTGGGTCACGTTCACCCAGTCGAATCAGGTGTACGTCAACCGCAGCACCAGCAGCGACGCGGTGTGGGGCACACCATTCATCATCCCCGGCGCGCGCACGATCGACCCCGACGATATCTCGGGGATCGTCTCGTACCGCGACGCCAGCGGCGGCAAGATCGGCGTGCTGTGGAGCAATCACGTGGTGCCGTCGTCGATGTATTACGCGATCCATAAAGACGGCGACGCCGACACAGCCTGGCAGCCGATCGAGACGATCTACACCGCCAAGTGCGCCGCCGACGACCACATGAACATTAAGTCGATCCAGGCCGACTCGACCGGCACGATCTACGCGGTGGTGAAGACTTCGTTTGGCGATAGCGGCTGTGGCGGCAACGGCACCTCGCCGCTGATCCGCCTGGTGGTGCGCAAGCCCACCGGCGTCTGGACGGCCACGACCTTCGGCACTGTCGGCGACGACCACACCCGGCCGATTCTGCTGCTCGATACGACCAACCGCAAGATCTACATCTTCGCCACCTCGCCCACTAGCTGCGGCGTGATCTACATGAAGTCGACGAGCATGGATGCGCCTAGCTTCCCGGCCGGCAAAGGCACGCCGTTTATTCAGAGCAAAACGTACACCTGTATCAACAACGCTACGTCGACCAAGCAGACGCTGAATGCCTACACCGGGCTGGTGGTGCTCGCGGCCGACGAGAGTAAGTCGTGGTATTTACATAACTACCTCTCGCTCGGCACGCCGCAGCCGCGGCTGCTGTTCAACCAGGAGCCGGCGAACACGCAGCTGAGCCAGGCGTTTGGCGCGCAGCCGGTGGTAGTGGCGCAGAACGCGCAGGGCAAGCCCGACAGCACGTTCAACGGGCCGATCACGCTCTCGATCAAGAGCGGCACCGGCACGGCCGGCGCAGCGCTGCTGGGCACGGTCACGCGCAACGCCGTGAATGGCGTGGCCAGCTTCACCGACCTGGCGATCAACAAAGCCGGCGGCGGCTACCAGCTGATGGCCAGCGCCGCCGGCTACCTCGGCGCAACCAGCGTTGCGTTCGACATCACCAAGATCGACCAGGTGCTGGCGATCGAGCAGATCCCGATGAAGCGCTACGGCGACCCGGCCTTCAGCGTCAGCGCCACCGCGCTGATCAGCGGCACGTCGCAGCCGAGCGGCCTGGCGGTGAGCTATGCCGACGCGAACCCCAGCGACGCCTGCACTGTCGCGGGCAGCAGCGTGCAGATCACCGGCGTCGGCGCGTGCACCATCCGCGCGAGCCAGGCCGGCGATGCGACCTACGCGGCGGTGACGGCCGATACGACGGTGACGGTGCAGAAAGCCAACCAGTCGATCGTCTTCCCCGACATGCCGATCAAGCGCTTCGGCGACCCGCCGTTTGCGGTGAATGCCACGGCGACGTCGGGCCTGGCGGTGAGCCTGAGCGCCAGCGGCGCGTGCAAAGTCAGCGGCAATATGGTGACGCTGACGAGCACCGGCACCTGCACGATCCGCGCATCGCAGGCCGGCAGCGCCCTGTACAACCCCGCGCCGGACGTGTCGCGCGACGTGCGCTCGAACTACATGACCTACTTGCCGGTGGGCCAGAGCTAATTGCGGCGCATTTGGCCGGCCGCTCAAACTCACTTCGTTTGATCACTTGCTTTTATGCCCTGCCCGGCTTCGCCGGGCAGGGCATAAAAGCAAATTCGGGGGCGGCTGTGCCGCCCCCGAACCCCCACCATAGGCTTCGCCGGGCGGGGCATCTTAAAATTCAAGGGCGGCTGTGCCGCCCCCGAACCCCCACCAAACAGCACGCGATCAGCCGGATGTGGTAACAAGCAGCTGCTAAACGAACCACCCCAGCACTGTGATCGCAATCAGCGAGATCGAGAGCAGGCTGACGACGATCGTAATTGCCCAGGCCAGCGCATTGTAGCCACGGCGGTTGGTATGCTCGCCCATCAGCTCGCGGTTGTTCACCAGCGCGAGGATCGCGAACAGCTCGATCGGCAGCAGCAGGCCGTTCAGCACATACACGCCCACCAGCACTTGGATCAGCGGCAGGCCGGGGATGAGCGCCAGCAGCGCGCCCACCACCACCAGCCCGGTGAACAGGCCCATGAAGATCGGCGCCTCGCTCCACGAGCGCGATACGCCGCGCTCGAACCCCAGCGCCTCGCTCATCACATAGGTTGTGGCCAGCGGCAGCACGCCGGCCGCCAGCAGCGAGGCGCCCAGCAGCCCCAGGCCGAACAGCAGCCGCGCGTATGGCCCGGCCACCGGCTCGAGCGCCACCGCAGCGTCGGCGGCGGTTTCGATCGCAATGCCGCGCGGGAACAGCGTGGCGGCGGTGGCGATAATAATGAACGACGCGACCAGCCCGGCAAACAGCGTGCCGACGAACACGTCGAAGCGGGTGTAGCGGTACTCCTCGGGCGTCACGCCTTTCTCGACCACCGACGACTGGACGTAGAGCTGCATGTAGGGCGAGATCGTCGTGCCGATCAGCGCGATCAGCAGCTGCAGGTAGCCGACCTCGAGCGGCGGGCGCGGCAGCGCGGTGGCCACAAGCACCTCGCCCCAATCGGGCCGCGCCAGAAAGGCCGCGCCGATATACGCGAAGAAGCCGAGCGTCAGCACCAGGAAAATCTTCTCGACGCGGTCGTACGAGCCGCGGGTGATCAGCAGCCACACCAGGCCGGCGGTGACTGGCACGGCGACATAGCGGCTGACGCCGAACAGCTCGGCGGCGGCGGCGATGCCAACAAACTCCGAGACGATGATGCCGAAATTGGCGACGAACAGCGTGAGCAGGATCAGCGCCGTCACGCGCAGCGAGAAGTTCTCGCGCACTAGGTCGGAGAAGCCTTTGCCCGTCACCGCGCCTAGCCGCGCGCTCATCTCTTGCACCACGCCGACGCAGATCGTGACGATCACCATAGCCCAGAGCAGGCCATAGCCGTATGATGCGCCGGCCGAGGCGTAGGTGGCGATGCCGCCGGCGTCGTTGCCGGCGCTGGCGGCCAGCAGGCCCGGCCCAAGCGCCAGCAGGTAGGGCCAGAGCGTGCGGCGGCGCCTGCGCAGGCGCTCGCGCACCGTGTCGGGCGGGGCGGCCGGCTCGTGTGCTGCGATGGCCTGGGCACTCTCGTGATCGTGTGCCACGCGTGTACTCCATTTCTAGCCGCCGAGGCCGACCCACCCCAGCATTGTAATAGACTGTAGGACTTACGCAGTTGGCGGGCTTAGCCTTCGGTAGAGCGGTACTACCTCGTTTATTGTATGGGTTTTTCCGCGCGGAGTGCGGAAAAACTCAGACAGAAGATGGAGAAGTACCATGCTGCCGCAGGCAAATGCGCCCGATTGCGGGAGCCGGACAAGGCAACTGCGTAAGTCCTATTCCAATAAAGTCTCATGATGATCAGCAAGATCACAGCGAACTGACGACGACCGCGCTACCCGAAGGCGCGCGCGCCACGGCGCTGCCAGATCTCGGGCAGCATCACCGCCAGCGCATCGTCGACGGTGACAATGCCGATCATGCGGCCGGTCTCGTCGAGCACCGGCACGGCCAGCAAGTTGTACTCGGCGAGCACGCGTGCGGCGTCTTCGGCCCGATCTTCGGGGCTGACGGTCGGCACATCGTCGTCCATTATCTCGGTGAGCGGCGTGCCGGGGGCGGCCAGGATCAGGTTGCGCAGCCGCACAATGCCGTGCAGGTAGGCCGGCTCGTCGTCGGCCAGCGGCGCGGAGGGCGTGGCGCCGTCGGGCTGATCGCCGACGACATACACCGCCAGCAGCGGGTCGGGCACCTCTTCGAGCGCGCGGATGAGCTGCAGCGCCTCGCCTACGCTGGAGCCAACGCGCACGCGCACGAAGTCGGTGGTCATGATCCGGCCGGCGCTGTCTTCGTCGTAGGCCAGCAGCTGCTGCACGTCGGCGGCCTCTTCGGGCTCCATGCGCGCCAGCAATTGCTCGGCCACCTCGTCATCGAGATCTTCCAGCACGTCGGCAGCGGCGCTGGGCGCCATCTCTTCAAGAATATCGGCGGCGCGCTCCTGATCCATGCCCTCGAGCAGGTCGGCCAGGCGCTCGTCGCTGACTTCCTCGAGTGTCTCGGCGGCGGTCTCGTCGTCGAGGGCCGCGACGATCTCGGCGCTCTCGCGGTACGAGAGCGCGTCGACGATGCGCGCCAGATCGACGGGGTTGATCTCGGAGAGCCGGTCGTACGAGACCTTGAGCTGCACCGGCGCGGCGCTAGCGAGGTACTGGGCCTCGCGCCAGTCGATGATCTGCCGGCCGATGATCCGGTCGGCCAGGCGGCGCGGCCCCAGCCGGCGCACCAGCGCCTGCGGGCTGACATCAACGCCGATCAGGCGGTAGGCGCTCTCGGTATGGGCCAGCTGCACGTCGTTCACGCGCACAATCCGGCGGCCGGTGATGTCGATAATCTGGTGGTCGAGCACGTCCTTGCGCAGCAGCACTTCGCCGTCGCGCCGGCCGAACGGGCCGAGGTTGACCGTCGAGGTGCTGAGCTTGGCGACGCCGTTGATCGACACGAGCTGGGATGCGGGAACAAAGAAGAGCCGCCGGCGATCGCGCACCACCAGGCCGCTGATCGGCGGGTACGGGTCGCCGCTGATATGCACGATCACGTCGTCGAGCCGGCCGAGCGGCTCGCCGCTTGCGCCGTGGACGGCGCTGTCGAGGATCGATGCGAGGAAGAGCATTGCGCGCCTCCGTCTGCCGCAGACTGCCGGCAAACAAGGCCCCTACGCCACTCACGCGCGGGGGCCGGAGGCGGCACGCGTCAGGCGCCGAGGAGGCGCGCCAGACGTGCGGCCGGCAACAGGCGCGCCCACGCGATGGGCGCAGCGGCGGGTTGCGCCGCCAAGTTGCGGATGTGAGCTACAGTGGAACTATGACCGCCGTCCATACAACTCCATCAAAACGCCCCCTCGCAGTGGGTGCAAGGGGGCGGAAACGCGGCTTCGCGCTGTCCTCTCCCCCCTGGTTGAGCTTAAGCACTCACACAACGTAGCGCCGTGCAGTCACCTTGACGTGACCCTTAGGCCGGGCCGCGCCGTGTGCCCCTTAGCGTCTTTCGACGGTTCGGGACAGTGACCTGTGTTTGTGTGAGCGCCGCGCCTAACGAAGGAGCGACCATCGGTACGTGATTTTTATCACTGCGTACAGTATACCCCGCGCGCCGGGCGCGTGTCAAGTGCCGCGCGCTGCTCGATCAGGATGGCGGCCAGCTGGCGCAGCGTGGGGAATTCGTCGTCCCAGCCCGCGCCGGCGCCTTCCCAGAACTCGGCCAGCGCGCGGCTGCCGGCGCGCTCGTAGGCCAGCGCTTGCGCGAGCATCTCGATCCGATCGAGCCCTTTGACGAGCCGGGCCTCGCGGCTGGCGCCGCGCGCGTATTCGTCCCACAGCGCGAGGTAGTGGCCGGCCTGCGGCAGGGCGCCGAACAGCTCGGCGGCGGCCTGGCGCTCGGCGGCGTGCTTGGCATCGGCG
>CALLYN010000688.1 GCA_937858455.1 uncultured Kouleothrix sp. | reverse complement strand
GCATCGAGGGCCGCGTCCAGTCGATCATCATCGGCGCCGACGGCCAGTACCTGCCGGGGACGTTCTTCGCCCACCTGCTCACCGAGGACGAGAGCGAAGCCGTCCTCCTCCGCACCCCCACCCGCTGAATCACCGCCTTCACTCCCGGCGACCCCGCGATGATGCCCCCCGCCTACCGCCTGCCCACCCGCCGGCCCGACCTGGTCATCCGCCCGTTCGGCGACCGCGGGCGGTTCGTGGTCAAAGACCTCCGCTCCGGCGCGTACTTCCAGATCGGGCCGCAGGAGGAGTTCCTGCTCACCCGGCTGGACGGGAGACAGACGCCGCGGCACCTCCGCCGCGGGTTCGAGGAGCGGTTCGGCGAGCCTCTCACGGACGCCGACCTGGGCGAGTTCCTGGAAATGGCCAAGTCCCAGGAGTTGACCGTGCCGGCGGGCCAGGCGCCACCGGCCGCACCACGGTGGCCTGGTCGCCGGCAGTGCGGTAGGACTCAAGCAGGTTGGCGAACTCGCGCGCCGAGTGCGGGCGGCGCGACGGATCTTTGTTCAGCGCGCGCAGCACAATCGCCTCGAGCTGCGGCGGGATGCGCGAGTTGTACATGCGCGGCGGCGGCGGCTCGGCGCTGACGTGCTGCATCGCCACGGCGATCGAGCTATCGCCGGTGAAGGGCAGCCGCCCGGTCAGCATCTCGTAGAGCGTCACGCCGAGCGAGTAGATATCGGATTGCGGGGTGGCCGGCTGGCCGCGCGCCTGCTCGGGCGAGATATAGTCGGCGGTGCCGAACGTCACGCCCGTCTCGGTCATAGCCGTCGACATGGTGCTCTTGGCGATGCCGAAGTCGGTGATTTTCACCTGGCCGGCCTCGCCGATGATGATATTCTGTGGCTTGATATCGCGGTGGATCATGCCCAGCCGATGCGCCGCGTCGAGGCCGCGCGCCACCGCCTCGGCGATCGACACCGCGCGCTCGACCGGCAGCGGCGCCTCGCGCACGATCAGCGCTTTCAGGTCGCTGCCGGGCACATATTCCATCACGATGTAGTGCATGTCGCCGTCCTGGCCGACATCGTACACATCGACGATGTTGGGGTGGCGCAGGTTCGCCACCGCCTGAGCCTCGTGGTGGAAGCGCTGGAGAAAGCCGGTGTCGGAGGCATAATGGCTGTGCAGCACCTTGACCGCCACCGCGCGGCTGAGCCGTAGATCGCGGCCGCGGTAGACGCGCGCCATGCCGCCCTCGCCGATCTTCTGCTCGAGCTCGTAGCGGTTGTTGAGGATTTTTTGTTGCATCGTATCGCCGTATAAAAACTGCACCACCGAGGCTCGGGAGGATGCGCGCATCGGGTGCGGCGCATCCTCCCGAGCGCTTCGTTGATGCTCGATTATTACGCTAGGCTGCTGCTAGGCAAACACGTGCCGCACCTGCTCACAGGCCGGCGACAGCTCCGAGATGCCCAGGTGGTATTCGAGCACCGCCAGGTTCACCACATCTTCGCGGTTATAGTCGAGCAGCGTCCGCAACGCCAGGCGGTCGCCGCCGGCCTCGTAGCGCTGCCACAGCCGCGGCGCGTCCCAGCCGGTGATGCCGGCGGTGGCGCGCCCGATCCCAAGCATCTGCTCGACTTTCTTCAGGCCGCCGCGCAGGCCTTTGCGCCGGCACACGTGCAGCAGGTCGCAGTGCTCGAACTCGCGCTTTAGGTCGGCGTACAGGCAGCGGCGGATCACCGGCAGATCAAACGAGCTGCCGTTGAAAGTCACCAGCGTGCGCACACCCTCAAGCGCCTCGTACAGCGCCAGGTCGCGCACGCCGCCGCCGACCAGCTGGATGGTACCGATGTCGGGCCGGTAGATGCCGATCACGCTGATCGTATTGCTGAAGGTTGTCTCGATATCGAGATAGGCGCGCATGCTTATTGCCCATTTCAGGCCGCGCTATGCGGCTGGCCGTTAACTGGCCCCGCGCGCGGGCCGTGTCATTATGGCATAGCAATGCAGCATGGTCAAGCCGTGCGGCATGAAACGTGGTATAATCGGCAGCTCACACCGCTCGCCGACAGCAAGGTTGATGTATGCCGTTACGTGTAGTGCTCGATACCGACCCAGGCATTGACGACTCGCTGGCAATCTTGCTGGCGCTGGCCTCGCCCGAGATCGACTTGGCCGGCGTGTGCGTCACCGGCGGCAACTGCCCGCTCGAAGATGGCGTGCGCAACGCGCTGAATGTGCTGGCGGTGGCCGGCCGCCCCGATATGCCGGTGCACGCCGGGATCGGCCACCCGCTGATCCGCCCGCCCTTCACCGCGCCCGAGACGCACGGCGACACCGGGCTGGGCTACGCGCGCCTGCCGGCCTCGCCCGCCGCGCCAGCCAGCGAGCACGCCGTCGACACGATCATCCGCGAGATCATGGCTCGCCCCGGCGAGGTGACGCTGGTGGCAGTGGCGCCATTAACCAACGTGGCGGTGGCGCTGCGCAAAGAGCCGCGGATCGTGCAGAACGTGCGCGAGGTGATCATCATGGGCGCGGCGCTGCGCGCCGATGGCAATACCACGTCGCTGGCCGAGTTCAACTTTTATGTCGACCCGCACGCCGCGCATATTGTGCTCGAAAGCGGCATGCCGATCACGCTGCTGCCGTGGGATATCACCAAAGACGTGCTGCTGACGCAGGCCGACGTCGACCGGCTGCTGGCGCTGCCGTCGCCGGTGACGCGCTTTATCGCCGACGCCACGCGCTTCTATATCGAGTTCCACGAGGCATGCTTCGGCTTCTCGGGCTGCTCGATCAACGACCCGGTCGCGCTGGCGCTGGCGTTCATGCCCGGCCTCGCGCGCACCCAGGCCATGCACGTCGCCGTCGAGTATAGCAGCGAGCTGACCGCCGGCAAAAGCGTGATCTCGTACGTGGGCGACCACCAGCGCGAGCCCGACGCGCACGACCAGCTGGGCTTCGACGTGGCGCGCTGGCCGATGCAGTGGGGACGCCAGGTGCGCAGCAAGCCAAACGTGCGCGCGGTGGTCGAGTTCGACAGCGCCGGCTTCATCGAGCTGTTCGTCGAGCGCATGGAGCACCTGGCCGCAGGCCGGCCCGCCAGCGATCGGCGGCACTGACGCGCAGAGATGGAGCCACCCATGACGCTTGTGATCGCCCACCGCGGCGCGTCGGCCTATGCCCCCGAGAACACCATGACGGCATTCGAGCTGGCAGTGCGCCAGGGCGCCGATATGCTCGAGCTGGATGTACTGCGCAGCGCCGACGGCGCGCTGGTGGTGTTTCACGACGACACGACCGAGCGCTGGGATGGGCGCAGGCGCCTGGCGGCCGGCTGCACCCTGGCCGAGCTGCGGCAGCTCGACATCGGCGGCGAGCGCGTGGCCACGCTGGCCGAGGTGTGCGCCTTCGCGCATGAGCACGGTGTGCGCCTGAATGTCGAGCTGAAAGGCGCCGGCTTCGGCGCCGACGTAGCGCGCATGCTGCGTGCCGAGCGCGTCGAAGAGCTGGTGCTGATCTCGTCGTTCAACGAGACGGCGCTGCACGAGATCGCCGCCGCGAGCCCGGCGCTGCCCCGCGCCTACCTCATGGGCGACGACACGTGGCGGCCGGATGTGCGCCTGCGCGAGGCGTGGCCATTCGCTGCGCTGCGCCGGGTCGGCGCGGTTGCCTGGCACCCCGCTGCCGAGCTGCCGCTGCTGCAGCAGCTCATCCCGCTAGTGCGGCGCGCCGGCTACCAGGTGAATGTCTGGACAGTGGACGAGCCTGCGACGATGCGCGCGCTGCTCGGGCTGCGCGTCGATGGCATCATCAGCAACCGGCCCGATGTGCTGCGCGAGCAGCTTGGCGGCTAGCAGGCTGCGGCGCTGAATCAAATCGGCTATCGATGATCGCGCCGTCCATTGCAAGAGTGGCACGCAGCCGCAGCCCAACGAGTGCCACAGCGACCGAGCTGGCGCCGCCGATTGTGAGCACAGCTGCAGCGGTCGCGTCGTTCATGAGCGCGCCGGCCAGCAGCACACCAAGCGGCCCGAATACCCACGAGACCGCGTTATCGACTGCCGACACGCGGCCGAACACTGCGTCGGGCACAGACAGCTGAAGCGCGCGCGTCCAAGCCAGGCTGCCTGCAGTAAGTGTCCCGCCGTAGATAGCGGCTCCCGCTGCGCACATCCACCAAGCGTCGGCCAGGCCGAAGCCCAGCATAGCCAGGCCACCCACAATGGCGCTACCATAAAACATCAGGTTGAGCCGCTGGGCGGGCAGCTCGAACTGCCCCAGCACCACAGCCACCACCAACGACCCGCCGGCCACAAGTGCAAGCATCACCCCTAAATCGTACGGCTGCGCGCCAGGTCGCGCGGCGACAAGCAGCGGCAGGCCGATGATCATAATAGCGTTTTGCAGTATATTCAACAGCATACAAGCGACAATGCCCACGCGCAGCCAGGGAGTGTCGCGTACCACGCGCAGGCCGGCAGCAGCCTCGTGCAGCAAGCTTTCCGAAGTTTCGCCGGCAGGTGCGCGCACTAGTCGGCGCTCGCCGGCGATAAGGCCAGCGGCCAAAGCACAGCCAGCGGCCACGAAGAACGTAGCGGCGTTGAGCAAGAAGATCAGCGCTGGCCCCCAGGCCGCAATTGCCAGCCCACCGATTGTCATCCCGGCAATATCACTAGTGTCGTAGCCAATGCTACGCAGCGCATTGGCCCCAGCCAGCAGCGTCGCCGGCGCAACCCATGGTACAGCTGCGTCGTAGGCTGGCGTGAAAAACGCCTCGGCCGTGCCAAGCAGCGCCGCAACCAAATACAAGTGCCAGAGCTCAAGCCCACCGCCGAACGCCAGCAGCGCGACCAGGAGCATCAGCGCGCCGCGCAGCACATCGCATACTGCCATCACACGCGTGCGTGGCAGACGGTCGGCCAGTAGCCCGCCCCAAACAGCGAATAGCAGCGAGGGGATATAGCTGCATGCTAGCACCAATGCCAGGTCGAAGCCCGAGCCGCTTTTGCTCAGCACCCACCAGATCAACGCGATGTGATACAGGCCATCGCCGATCTGCGAGCAAACCTGGCCAGCCCAGAGCGTGCCGAACGGGCGGTGTCGTAGCGCGCCGAGGATCGGGCTGTTCGCGAACATGATCTGCTCCTTGAGCGTAGCGCTCGATAATAAACGGCAGGAAGCCATCCTGGCTTCCTGCCGAACAAGCGAGGTGAGCGAGCGAGTAGCTGGGCAATTACTTCTTTCGTCCGCGCCAGCTGCGTATATTGATCTGCGGGGCCGGCTGCGGCTGGCGATTGGCCTGAGTGTTCATGGTCGGTTCCCTTCTGGCATTATGAAGCGCTTCAATACCTAGGGCCAACAAGCTACTTGCGGCGCCCCGACCGGGCGTTGCGGGCGGCATTCCGCCGATTGAACTGCGGGCTGCGGGCGCTGATGGTGTGGCTAGTCATCTCGATATCTCCTTTGCTGTGTGCCGCGCGTCGGTTTGCGCTTGCGATGGCAAAAGCATAGCCGATCAGGATGTGGGGCGCATTGTCAGAACTACCAATCAGGGGATACCTACTTTTCGGATCCAGTCGTTTGGGGGATACCTAGATCTTGGAGCAGGGCGTGTAGAGGGCCTACGCCAGGCCGTGGGTCAGCGCGAAGCGCACGGCGGCAGCGCGGCGATTCTCGCCGCTGCCCTCGTCGGCCAGGCCGATCTTGGCATAGAGGTTGTTGAGGTGAGCATTGACGGTGCGTGGGCTAATCACCAGCCGCTCAGCGACCTGCGCATTCGTCAGGCCGGCGGCCACCAGCCGTAGCACTTCGGCCTCGCGCTCGCTGAGGCCTGCCTGCAGGGCAGGCGCGGCTGGCGGAGCAAACGAAGCAGGTTGCTCAAACGCACTTTCAGGCAGCTCTTCGAGCGCGTAGGCGAGTGCCTGCTCGAGCGGCAAGGCACGGCCCTGGGCGTAGGCTGTGTCGAAGGCTGCGTCGCCGAGCAGCGCGCGCGCGCCTGCATAGCCCTCGCTACGTTGCGCCCGCTCATAGCTTTGAAGCTCGAGACCCGAGGCAGCGAGATACATGTCGAGCGCGCCCCACAGCCGCGCAGCGCGGTGCGGCGCGCCGGTGGCAGTGGCGCACAAAGCGCTTACATTCAAGGCGCCGGTTAAATAGGTAAGAAAATTGCTCTGCCGAATATATGCCAGGCTTTCATGCATATACACCCGCACACTGGCCCAATTCTTGGTCTGTGCAGCCAATTCGCCCAAGGTAACCAGCACAGTACAGGTCAGCTTTCGATTACCGATCACTTGCGCCACTGCCAGGCACTGTTCGGCGAGCTGTTGCGCTCGAACGAGATCGCCGCTTTCCTGTGCATTACACGCCAGGTTATTCAGCGCCACGCCAATGCCTTCGCGATCGCCCAGGTAGCGGCAGGCGTCGAGGCTCTGCTGGTAAAACTCGTTCGACTCGGCTAGGTTACCGAGCTCTGCGAGCGCATTGCCGAGCAACAGCAATTGCATGGCCTGGCTATAGCGATCGCCCAAGGCAACGCTGATCGCCATACTCTCCTTGTGGAGCTCAAGCGCCTGAGCGTACTTGCCCGACATGCACTCGAGCCGCCCAACCCCATCGATCACCCTGGCAGCATTGCGGCGATCGCCGCAGGCACGATACAGCGCCAGGGCCCGATCGAGCAGCGGCCGCACGCCAGGTAGATTGCCTTGCTCCATCTGTGCTGCGCCGCGAACCAGCAGCACTTCCGCAATCCCGCGCTGATCGCCGGCTGTGTGGTAGAGCGCTGCGGCGCGCTCATAATACACGAGCATTTTAGCAATCTCACCCTGGTGCCTGGCAACATTGCCTAATCCCACCCAGGCAGCTGCCTCAGTGCCTGGATCGCCCAATTCGGCTGCGATGGCAACACTACTCTCGTAGAGCTGCCGGGCATCGGTATAATCGTCGGTATCCAGCGCGAGGTCGCCGGCCGAGCGCTGCGCTTGAGCGCGCGCGAGCGAGCTGTTTGTTGATTGGCTAAGCGCAGCGCTCAAGCGGCGGCGGCCTTCGGCGTAGTGGCCATGCACCCGCCAAAAATAGCCCAGCGCGGCGCCCAATCGTAGCGAGCTTTCGGGATCTGCGTGTGCTATAAGGTGATCGAAGGCGGCGCGCAGATTATCATGCTCTTCTTCTAGCCGATCAAACCAGTGCTTCTGGGCTGGGCCATATAGCTGGGGCTCGGCCTGATCGGCAAAAGCCAGGAAGTAAGCCGCGTGGCGCTCGCGCTGGTTGTTTTCCTCGCCGCTGGCAGCCAGGCGCTCGTGCGCGTACTCGCGCACGGTTTCGAGCATGACAAAGCGCGGCTCGCCGTCGGCGCCCGCGCGGGCTAGCAGCAGGCTCTGGCTCACCAAGGCCTCGATCTGGTCGAGCGTAGCGCCACACACCGCCTCGGCTGCCTCGGAGCCAAGCCCACCCACAAACACGGCCAGCCGGGCAAACAGCGCCTGCTCGTCGGTGGCCAGCAGATCGTAGCTCCAGGCGATTGCGGCGCGCAGTGTCTGCTGGCGCGCCGGCAAGTCGCGCGCGCCGCCGGTGAGTGTGGCAAGGCGGTAGCCCAGCCGCGCCAGCAGCGCCTGAGGTGTGAACAGGCGCACGCGTGCGGCGGCCAGCTCGATCGCCAGGGGCAGACCGTCGAGCCGCACGCAGATCTCAGCCAGTGCTGGCGCATTTTCGTTGGTCACGGCAAAGTCGGGCCGGGCCGCCACCGCGCGCTCGATAAACAGGCGCACGGCGTCAAACTGCGTCAGCTGCTCGAGCGTCGGCCAGCCTGCGCCAGGCAAGTCGAGCGGCGGCACCGGGTACTCGCGCTCGCCATAGAGCCGTAGGG
Source organism: uncultured Kouleothrix sp. (assembly GCA_937858455.1). GTDB lineage: Bacteria > Chloroflexota > Chloroflexia > Chloroflexales > Roseiflexaceae > Kouleothrix. The sequence goes on along the minus strand of CALLYN010000688.1, from coordinate 900 downwards.
CGGCCCGGCTGGTCACCAGCACATTCAGGTGCGGCGCAGCGGCCAGCAGCTCGCCAACCAGGCCGGCGGCTTCCAGCACCTGCTCGAAGTTGTCGAGCACTAGCAGCATTGCCCGGTCGCGCAATAGATCGGTCAGCAGCGCACGCGGCGGCGAGTCGCCGCGCTCTTGCAGTCCTAGGGCGCGTAGAATAGCGCTAGCCACCAGTCCTGGGTCGCTAATCGGTGCCAGCTCGACAAACATCACACCATCGGCGTAGCGGCTCGCGCCGTCGCCGGCCAGCTCGGCGGCCGACTGTAGTGCCAGGCGCGTCTTACCTACGCCGCCTGGCCCGGTCAGCGTCAGCAGCCGCACATCGGCGCGACGCAGCAGCGCGCAGATCTCGCTAAGCTGGCGTTCACGGCCTATCAGCGCGTTCGGCTGTGCCGGCAGGTTGTGCTGGTAGGCGTCGAGGGTCTGCAGCGGCGGGAAGTCGTCTAGCAGATCGGCTGAGCAGAGCTGGAATACGCGCTCGGGGCGGATGAGATCGCGTAGGCGGTGCTTGCCCAGATCGCGCAGGGCTGCATCGGGAGGCAGCGCGTCGCGCACTAGCTCCTCTGCAGCAAGCGACAGCAGCGTCTGCCGGCCATGGGCAGATCCGAGCAGCCGCGCGGCCCGAGCGAGCGCCGGGCCATAGTAATCAGCGGCGCGCAGGTCGGCTGTGCCGGTGTGGATGGCGGCGCGTGCCAGCAGTGGCGACGGCGTGGGCCAGGCTTCGGCTTGCATTGCGCGTTGGGCGCTCAGCGCGGCCAGCAGTGCAGCCGGGGCGATCGAGAAGGCGGCATACACGCTGTCGCCGGTCAGCTTAAGTGTCTATCCGTAAATAGGGGGGAGTGGACAACGAGACGTAGCCGACTGACAAT
>CALLYN010000687.1 GCA_937858455.1 uncultured Kouleothrix sp. | reverse complement strand
CAACTCGACGCGGTGCGGCCCCGTGGCCGTCGGATCCGTGGGCCAAAGTTTGTCGAGCGTCGTCCACTGTTGGCCGGTGATTTTCACGTATTGGCATTCGTCGCCACAAATTGACGCAGACGGCGGACGGTTGCTCGCTCGGCGAAGTGGGGTCCACAGGTTAGGCAAATGAAGTTGGGGATTTGACGTTCGAATTAACTCGGAACGATTGACGATGGATTCACGAAGACCGCATCAATTAATCGGCTTTGTGGTTCGGAAGACGCCAAACCAACGCCGTTGCGTCTCCCGATGACGAGACGAGCCGCGTGCCGTCATGCGAAAAGTCGAGGCCATAGGTCAAATGATGGCCTGGAAGGTTCATCCAATAACTCACATCCGCTGTAAGATCATCGAAATGGAAGAGTTGTACGATGGCTGGTTGAAGCTGTTCGATATCGGGCTGGCATTGCACGTTCTGGTTGCCTAGCGCGAGCCTATCTCCGAGATAGCTGAACTTCATCTCACCTTGGTAGTTCATGTCGGAATCGCAGCCTCCATAGGCTGCGCTATGTATCGCCCCCGCATGGCTCACCACAGCGTTGGTGTCCAGTCCAGCCATGGTTTCCCGGTAGGCGCGTACCACGGGCAAGCTGGCATTGACCATTGGGACAGCCTGTGTGGCAATGACCGGGGTGTGGCGCGCTGCACCCATTTGGACCATGGTCTGGAGGTTCACGTCGGCCAGGGCCACCAGGTATCTCTGGCGTTGTTGACTTTCCAGGCCCTGAGTGAACTGAACCAGTTCAGGTGTGCCCCCCACAAACAGCAGAATGGCCGGTGTGCCCGGGGTTAGCCGCCGCCCCAGGCGATCCAGATCGCCTTGTGCCTGGAATGACGCGAGCTTGAGGCCGAGCCCTTTGGCGATCTGGCCGATGTCTTCCTGATAGAGCACCGCTTCATGGGCTGAAGCGTAGACCACTCCCAGGTCATGGATGCCCATGACCGTCAGCGATCTCAAGGCATGACCGATTTGTTCCTGCCGGGCCGCGAATATCGGAAAGGTCCGATCATCGACTTCGGCACTGGAGTTTTGCAGCCAGGGAGCAGCATGCGGCATCGGGACATTGAGCACGCGGAGTTGCTGCACCACCAGATGCGCCAGAGGATCTCCCGCCGTACCTGAAATGACGAGGCAAGCAGGGTTTTCCACTGCGGCCTGCACGGCCGCCCGCACACCCGATGGGCTGCCGTCAACCTCGACACTATGGTGAATGACTGGACGACCTTTGATTCCGCCCCGCGCATTGATGTCTTGCCAGGCGGCTCGGGAGCCCATCAGGAAGTCGCGCGACACGTCCAGCTGACCCGCAGAAGTGTCCACCAATTGGGTGACAACCACGCTTTGTGCATTGGATGGCCCGCGACTGTTCTGCGCGATGGCCAGGGCGGGAGCAATGACCGAGCAGCCTGCTGTCTGCAGCAGACGACGTCGCTTCAGGGACGGCGAGGTCAGGTCCATGGGCAGTTTACCGCTTGGGGGGCATCAGAACGCGGTCGACGGTGTGCACAACACCGTTGCTGGCGGCACCGTCCGGCTGGAGCACCACAGCTTCCTCTACCGTCACGAATTCGCCCGCCTTCGCCAGGGCAAGTTCCGATCCTTGAAGGGACTTGACCTTGCCAGGTCTTACGTCCGCAGAAAGGATCCGCGCCGGCAGCACATGGTAGGCCAGTACGGCCTTGAGTTGGTCTGGATGTTTGGCCAGATCTTCCAGTGTCTTCGCCGGAACGGCCTGAAAGGCTTCATTGGTGGGGGCAAATACGGTCAAGGGCCCGCTTGCCTTCAGAGCTGCCGTCAGGCCGGCCTTGGCAACCAGCCCCGAGAGCGTGCTCAACGAAGGATTGTGGGCCAATACATCGGCCAGGGATTGGGGAGCGGGTGCCGTGGCACATCCCGCCAGGGCCGTGGTCAGCAAGGCCGTCATTGCAAATCTGCGGTAATTCATGAGTGGACTCCTGTGGTTGGAGCCGGAAGGTTGCCGGGGTTGCGTGTCAGGCCAGTGACCAGAGCGTGACATTTCTGTGACGTTCATTTGTCACATGACTGTCACACAAGCTGCTTAGAGTCCCAACGATCCCTGTTGCACTCAACTCTTCAAAAGGTGACCCCATGAGCAAGAATTACCCGATCGCTGTGATCGCCCTGCTGGGCTGGACTGCGGCTTCCCTGGCCGGCGTCGCCTCGGTGTTGGTGATGGTCTTCCAGGCGCAGACGTCGGCGCTGATCCCGCTCTACGCCATCGGCGTGTTCCTGTCGTTCACGCTCTCACAGACCGGCATGGCCGTGCGCTGGTGGCGCTGCGGCCACCTTAAGCCGGGCGAGACGATCAAGCAGCTCGGCTCAACGCTCCACCATGAACCGAACTGGAAGCCCAAGCTGGCGATCAATGGCCTGGGCGCTGTGATGTCGTTCGTCGTGATGATCCTGTTCGCGATCACCAAGTTCCAGTACGGCGCGTGGATCATCGTCATCGTCATCGTTGCGCAGGTGGAAGCAATATCTGCCTGCCATCGAAGATTCATCGGGCAGTCAATTTGAGATGAACACGGAGAATAGCAATACGAGAGGAGCAGTGCAACAAGTACTATTTTTTTCATGGCTTCTCCTTGACTATGATCAGTAAATGCGAATGTATAGTACAACCGGTTTTATTATCTGATGTACTGACAGATTATCTATTCACAACACCTCAATACTTCAATTCCACATCGAGCTGACGTCCTTCCTGCAGTGCTTTATTATCCAATCCAATACCGACGGCAATTCCAATTGCCATTCCAATCGGCATTCCTACACCAAGTAATCCGATATTGCCGATACTGATGCCGAAAGCAACGCCGATAGGCAGACCGAATGCGGTCATTCCAAGCACGAGCCACATATTGCGGTAGTGGTTTTTTATAACGAGCCGGAGTTCTTTTTCGAGAATTTTGAGTACGTTCAGCTGCACCTTTCTCATCATCTTACGGTGTGCACTACTAGTACCGGAAAAGGAATTAATTGCATGAATTTCAGCGTTGATGGATTGAACAATTGCATCCGGCACCTGTTTCATGCGGAGCTCGGCAAGGAGCTGCTCAAAGCTGCCGATCATATCATTCAGTTTTTGATCTAAGGCATCATCTGTTCGGATATTGATCTGTGTGTATTCCATGGGATATTGATAGAGTTGTCATTGATGTAAAATGCTCACCATCGCACCTGCGAAAATACTGAAAATAGCCAAACACACTGTACGACAACCAATTCTATCAATAGCTTCACCAAGCCGCGCTCTTCCTCGCGTACTTGACCAAGCCGCTCTTCACCTCGCGGAGCGTGGTGCACACCGCCTTGATGTTCGGATAGGTCCGCACCACGCGCTCCACCAGCCCGATGCGCAGGGCCTCCTCGGCGCCGATCAGGTCGCCGGTGAGGTTCAGCAGCTTGGCCATGCCCGGCCCGGCCAGGCGCGTGAGCCGCTGGGTGCCGCCCCAGCCGGCGATAATGCCCAGGTTGATCTCGGGCTGGCCGAACTTGGCGCTGTCGGCGGCCAGGCGGATATCGCAGCTCATGGCCAGCTCGCAGCCGCCGCCGAGCGCAAAGCCGTTCACGGCGGCGATGACGATCTTGCGCATCTGGGCGATGTACAGCCCGATCTGGTGGCCGCGCTCGGCCAGCTGGCGCGCCGCATCCGCGCTGGGAAGCGCGCGCAGCTCGTTGATGTCGGCGCCGGCCACAAATGCCTTCTCGCCCGCGCCGGTGACGATCGCTACGCGCAGATGGTCGTCGGCCTCGACCTCGCGCAGCGCCGCGCCAAGCTCGGCGATCGTCGCCTGGCTCAGCGCGTTGAGCACCTTCGGCCGGTTGATGGTGATCGTCGCGACTGCGCCGTCGCGCTCGAACAGGATATTTTCGTAGCTCATTGGTCTTTCTTGCGCCTCCGTACTATAGCAATCCTATCGGCTTCATAAAGGGTCTGTGTGCGTTTTTCCGCGCGGAGCGCGGAAAAACGCACACGTCCAAAAGGAAAGTACCGCTCTGCCGAAGGCTGAGCACGCCAACTGCGTAAGTCCTATTAGGATTGCTACAGGGTACCCTTAATAATCGTAGAAGCCCTTGCCCGACTTCCGGCCCAGCCGGCCGCCCAGCACCAGGCGCTTGAGCAGCGGCGGCGGCGCGAAGCGCGGCTCTTTGAATTCGTCGAACATGATGTTCGCGATATAGTAGATCGTATCGAGGCCGACGAAGTCGAGCAGCGTGAGCGGGCCCATGGGGTGGCCGCAGCCCAGCTTCATGCCCTCGTCGATATCCTCGCGCGTGGCGACGCCCGCCTCGAGCACGCGCACCGCGTCGAGCAGGTAGGGCACCAGCAGGCGGTTGACGATAAATCCCGGCGTGTCTTTGGCCTCGACCACCGTCTTGCCGAGCGCCGCGCCGAAGGCCTTCAGCTCGGCCACGGTCGCGTCGGACGAGGCCACCGAGCGCACGACCTCGACCAGCTTCATCACCGGCACCGGGCTGAAGAAATGCAGCCCGGCGAAGCGGTCGGCGCGCTTGGTGGCGGCGGCCATCTCGATGATCGTCAGCGACGAGGTGTTTGAGGCGAAGATCGTCTCGGGCGGGCACAGCCCGTCGAGCGCGCCGAACAGCTCGCGCTTAGCGCCGAGGTTCTCGACGATCGCCTCGATCACCAGCTGGCATTCGGCGAACGGATCGAGCGCGGTGGTGGGCTGCAAGCGCGCCAGCGCCGCGTCGCGCGCCTCGGGCGCGAGCTTGCCCTTGCCTACATCTTTTTCGAGTATTGCGGCAATGCGCGCCACGCCCTTGTCGAGCAGATCTTGCGAGACCTCGCGCACCACCGTATCGAACCCGGCCTGGGCGCACACCTGGGCGATGCCGCCGCCCATAAGGCCGCACCCAACCACTCCAACTTTGCGGATCTCCATTGTTGCTCCTTTGCCAGTATGGAGCGCGCAGATTGCCAGGCAGTACGCGAGCACGCCGCTAGAAGAGCCACGAGCGCACACGGATCGCCGCAAAGCGCAGCATGAACGCAAGCGCTCTCGGCTGCCTTGGAGGAGCAAGCGGAATATTCTACCGGCGCACCGACACGGCTTGCGCACAGGCTGCCCGGCGAAACGTACGCGTACAAAGCCATGCTGTGCCAATCCCGATCGCTTGAGAGGTTGCGCCATTATAGCATCGCTGGCACGATCCGGCCAACTGCCCAGCCTTGGGCTGGCAGGCCGTGCAGCGCAGATATATCTCAGATATATCTGTGGTTGACAAACAGATATATCGAGCATAGAATGGCAGGCGAGCAACCCCAGTGAGATACTATCATCGTACGGAGCAGCCATGGCCGAGCAGCCCGGCCTATCGGAGCTTGAGCCGATCCTCGACGAGGCGGCGCAGTTCAGCCCGCTGAGCCAGCAGGCCTACGAGCGCATTCGCGAGTCGATCGTGACGCTGCGGCTCGCGCCGGGCGCGCTGATCAACGAGGCCACGCTGATCGACGAGCTTGGCCTCGGGCGCACCCCCATCCGCGAGGCGCTGCAGCGGCTGGCCTCCGAGGGCCTGATCGTGATGCGGCCGCGCCGGGGCGCGAGCGTCGCCAGCCTGAATATTACCGACCTGCAGCAGATCTTCGAGCTGCGCCGCACGCTTGAGGGCTACGCCGCCGGGCTGGCCGCCGAGCGCGCCACGCCCACCGACCTTGAGCGCATGCACACAGTGCTGGCCGCGCTCGAGCAGATCGGCCCGGACGCCGATGCCGAGGCGCACATGGCGATCGACCGCGCCTTTCACCGGGCGCTGGCGCGCGCCGCGCACAACCCATTCCTCGAAGCGACGCTGGCGCGCATGTATACGCTGAGCCTGCGCCTGTGGTACCTGGCCCTGGCCCGGATCGGGCCAATGCGCGAATCGATCGAAGACCTGCGCGCGGTGGTCGATGCCGTCGCGCGCCGCGACAGCGCCCAGGCCGAGGCGGCCCTGCGCGCGCATATCACCGCGTTCCAGCAGCGCATCCGCGATATCTTGTAGGGCTGGCGCCCATACCGATGGCGACCTCATCCCCCCTGCCCCATCTCCTTTTAGGAGATGGGGAGAATGGTAATGGCGCTGTGGCGCCCGCACCACGACGCCAGATCCAATTCCCCTGCCAGGTGCCGGGGAGCGGGTGGGGCCGCCCCATAGATACGCAAACACATACAAAACACGCCAATGAAAGATAGAAAGTGAGGGATCATGAGCGACTTCCCACAGCACGCGCGCGCCGTGATCATCGGCGCGGGCATCGTCGGCAACAGCATGGCCTACCACCTGGCGCGGCTGGGCTGGAAAGACCTGGTGCTGCTCGACAAGGGGCCGCTGCCGAACCCCGGCGGCTCGACCGGCCACGCCTCGAATTTCATCTTCCTGACCGACCACTCCAAGGAGATGACCCAGTTCACGCTCGACAGCGTCAAGCAGTACCGCGAGCTTGGCGTGTTCATCCAGAGCGGCGGGATCGAGGTGGCGCGCACCACCGAGCGCATCGAGGAGCTGAAGCGCCGCATTGCCTCGGCGAAGTCGTGGGGCATCGAGTCCGAGCTTGTTTCCCCGGCCGAGATCCAGCGGCTGGTGCCGTACATCAACCCCGAGATCGTGCTGGGCGGCTGCTATACCGCCGGCGTCGGCACCGTCGATTCGCTGCGCGGCGGCACGCTGATGCGCGAGCAGGCGCAGCAGATGGGCGCGCTGAGCGTGTTCCCGAACACCGAGATCCTTGGCATCGACGTGCGCAATGGCCGCGTGAGCGCGGTGCGTACATCGCGCGGCGAGATCGCGGCCGAGGTGGTGGTGGTGTGCTGCGGCGTGTGGAGCCCGCGCATCGCGCGCATGGCCGGCGCCAGCATCCCGCTGACCCCGGCGGTGCACCAGATGATCAGCGTCGGGCCGGTGCCGCTGTTCGCCAAAACCGTGGGCGAGATCGAGTACCCGATCATCCGCGACATGGACGTGAACGGCTACGAGCGCCAGCACGGCGGCGACATGGAGGTCGGCTCGTACGACCACCGGCCGATCCTGTGGGAGCCCGACGACATCCCGTCGATCGAGCAGTCGAAGTTCTCGCCAACCGAGCTGCCATTCACCAAGGAAGATTTCGACCCCTCGCTGGAGCGCGCGCTTGAGCTGATGCCCGAGATCCTGGGCGACCCGCGCGTCGGCGTGCGCCACGAGATCAACGGCCTGCTCTCGCTTACGCCCGACGGCTTCCCGATCCTCGGCGAGACGCCCGAGGTCAAGGGGCTCTGGTCGGTCGCGGCGATCTGGATCAAAGAGGCGCCCGGCATCGCCCGCGCGGTGGCCGAGTGGATGACTGAGGGCAAGCCCGAGATCGACCCCACGGGCTCGGATATTGCGCGCTTCTACCCGCACCAGACGACCAAGGCGCACATCCGCGCGCGCACCGCCGAGGCGTTCAACAAAACCTACGGCATTGTTCACCCGCGCGAACAGTGGGGCTCGAACCGCAATGTGCGGCTCAGCCCATTCTACGAGCGCGAGAAGGCGCTTGGCGCGGTGTTCTTCGAGGCGGTCGGCTGGGAACGCCCGCAGTGGTATGAGTCGAACGCGCGCCTGCTGGCCGATTACGGCGACCGCGTGATGCCGCGCCGCAACGAGTGGGACGCGCGCTGGTGGTCGCCAATCATCAACGCCGAGCACCTGGCCATGCGCGAGCGCGTCGGCATGGTCGATCTCTCGGCCTTCGCGATCTTCGACGTGACCGGGCCGGGCGCGCTCGACGCGATGCAGCGCCTGGCCGTGGCGCAGGTGGACGTGCCGGTCGGCCGGGTGGTCTACACGTCGTTTCTGAACGAGGCCGGCGGCATCAAGGCCGACCTGACGATCATGCGGCTGGGCGATCAGCACTTCCGCGTGGTGACCGGCGGCTTCGACGGCATGCGCGACAAGAAGTGGATCGCCGATCACCTGCCGGCCGACGGCTCGGCGCAGCTGGCCGACCTGACTTCGGCCTGGACGACGATCGGCGTGTGGGGGCCGCGCGCGCGCGACCTGGCGCAGGCCTGCACCGCCGACGATCTGTCGCACGCCGGCTTCGGCTACGGCACCTGCAAGTGGGTTGAGTTCGGCCCGGTGCACGCGCTGGCCTCGCGCATCTCGTACGTGGGCGAGCTGGGCTGGGAGATCTACGTGCCATTCGAGCAGGGCGCGCGCCTGTGGGATATGCTCTGGGCTGCCGGGCAGCCGCTGGGCGTGGTGCCGGTGGGCATTGGCGTGTATGGCACCACCGCGCGGATCGAGAAGGGCTACCGCGCCTATGGCAACGAGCTTGAGCTCGAGTATAACCTGGTCGAGGCCGGCCTGGCGCGGCCGCAGGTCAAGGCGGCCGACTTCGTCGGCAAGGCCGCGTACCTGCGCCAGCGCGCCGAGGCGCCTGCGGCGATCCTGTGCACGCTCACCGTCGACGACAACACCTCGAAGTCGGGCTTCCAGCGCTTCATGATGGGGCGCGAGCCGATCCTGACGCGCGACGGCAAGCCGCTGATCGACGCGCGCGGCCGCCGATCGTATGTGACCAGCGCCGGCTCGGGGCCGTCGGTCGGCAGCACGATCCTGCTGAGCTACCTGCCGCCCGAGTACGCCAAGCCCGGCACAAAGCTGGTGGTCGAGTACTTCGCCGAGCACTACCCGGTGACGGTGGCGGTGGCGGGGAATACGCCGCTGTTCGACCCGAATAATAGCCGGATGAAGGCATAAGGTACTTTTTGATGTGTCCATGTTCCGCGCTGCGCGCGGAAATTGGACACGTCCACAAGCAAAGTGCCGCTCTGCCGCAGGCAAAACAAAGGCCATAGGAAGATACAATGAACATCCTTGTCTGTATCAAGCGGGTGCCCGCTACCGCCGGCAAGATCGAGCTAACGCCCGACGCGCAGGAGATCGACACGCGCTACCTCGGCTTCACAATCAGCCCGCACGAGGAGTGCGCGGTTGAAGAGGCGGTGCGGCTGACCGAGCGCTACGGCGGCAGCGCGACGGTGCTGGCGCTCGGCCCGGCCGCCGCCGAAGAGCAGCTGCGCGACGCGCTGGCCATGGTCCGTTCCGACATGAAGCCCGTTCCGGGAGCCGACATGCCCGCGTCTCC
>CALLYN010000686.1 GCA_937858455.1 uncultured Kouleothrix sp. | reverse complement strand
ACGCTGGGCATGGTGCAGGGCCTGGCCGAATTTCTGCCGATCTCGTCGTCGGCGCACCTGATCCTGACGCCCTGGTTCTTTGGCTGGCCCGACCCAGGGCTGGCATTCGATGTCGCGCTGCACGCTGGGACGCTGGTGGCGGTGGTGGTGTACTTCTGGCGCGACTGGGTGCTGCTGCTCAGGGCCGCGCCGCACCCGCGCACGCCCGACGGGCGGCTGTTCTGGCTGCTGCTGCTTGGCGCGATCCCCGGCAGCATCACCGGCATCCTGCTCGACTCGTACGCCGAGAGCTTGCTGCGCAGCCCGCTGCTGATCGCCACAACGCTGGCGCTGATGGGCGTGGTGCTGTTTGTGGCCGATCGGCTGGGCAGCACCGAGCGCGCGGCGGCCGACATCGACGTGGCCGACGCGCTGGTGATCGGCGCGGCGCAGGCGCTGGCGATCATTCCGGGCGTGTCGCGCGCGGGCATCACGATCGCGGCGGCGCGGCTGCGCGGGATCGAGCGCGCCACGGCGGCGCGGTTTTCGTTCTTGCTCGGCACGCCGATTATTGTGGGCGCGGCTGCCTACAAGCTGCGCTACCTGATCGACCGGCCCAGCACGTTCAGCGGGCCATTCCTGGCAGGCACGGCGGTGGCCGCGCTGACGGGAACGCTGACGATTGGCCTGCTGCTGCGCTACCTCGAGCGCGCCGGGCTGGGGATCTTTGTGCTCTACCGGCTGGCGCTTGCGCTGGTGGTGCTGGCGGCGATACTGGCCGGCGCGCACTAGCGCACACACATACAGCGGCGCGAGCGTTCGTGCCCGTACGGCGGCATCTTGGAATGCTGTGATAGGACAAACGTAGCTGGCGCGTTCAGCCTTCGGCAGGGCAGTTGTTCCGCCCGGAGCGCGGAAAACCCGCACACAGAAGGTGAACCGGTACCATGCTGCCGCAGGCTCAATCTCGTACCCTGAGGAAGCCGAATCACGCAAGTACGTCACTTCATCCTGTGAATTGAAACATACTTAGAGGAAAAGAGAACCATGCGTGCTATACGACCTT
>CALLYN010000685.1 GCA_937858455.1 uncultured Kouleothrix sp. | reverse complement strand
CCCACTCCGCCACCCTGTTCATGCTGCTCCTCGCCGCCCTCGACATCCTGCTCTTCTGGTACACCGGCCAGGACGACCTGGTGGTTGGCGCGGATATCGCCAACCGCAACCATCCGGCCACCGAAGACGTGATCGGCTTTTTTGTCAACATGCTCGCGCTGCGGGTCGATCTGTCGGGCGACCCGAGCGTCGCGGAGCTGCTGGCGCGCGTGCGCGAAACCTGCCTCGACGCCTACGCCCACCAGGATCTGCCGTTCGACCTGCTGATCAACGAGCTGCAGCCCGCGCGCAGCCTCCAGCGCGCGCCGCTGTTCCAGGTGGTGCTGGTGCTGCAGAACACGCCGCTGCCGCCGCTGCAGCTCGACGACGTGCTGGCCGAGCCGCAGGCGGTCGATCCGGGCGTCGCCAAGTTCGACCTGGTGTTTGAGTTCCGTGAAGGCCCGGCCGGGCTGGCCGGCATTCTCACCTATGATACCGACCTGTTCGAGGCTCCGACGATCGCGCGCATGGCCGGGCGGTTTCTCGCGCTGCTCGAGGCGCTGGAGCGCCAGCCCGGCGAGCGGCTGAGCGCGCTGGTGGCGCAGCTCGGCGAAGCGGAGCGGCGCGCGGATCTGAGCCAGGCCCAGGCGCTACGCGCCGCGCAGCAGGGCCGGCTGAAATCGACCCGGCGCAAGGCATTGACCGGCGGCACATGAGAAAGGAACATCGCGATGACAAGCTCCGATGACCAGCCCGGCGGCGCCCGGCGCCTGCCGATCGCCCGGCGCAAGACGGTGCAGATGGCCGCGACTGAGCTGGTGACGACCGCGCGGCTCGAGCCCGGCCGTGGGCCGCTGGTGGTTACGCCCACAGTCGAGGGCGTGAACTTCCTCGAGTGGGCCAGCGGCAACCGCGCCCAGCTCGAAGGCTGGGTGCTTGAGCACGGCGGGGTGCTGATGCGCGGCTTCAACCTGCGCACCGTCGACGAGTTCGAGCAGGCCATTCGCGCTACCGCCGACCGCTGGGCCGAGTACCGCGAGCCGGCTACGCCGCGCAGCCAGGTGAGCGGCAATATCTACACCTCGACCGACTACCCGGCCGCGCAGCGGATCTTTCTACATAACGAGAACTCGCACACCGAAAGCTGGCCGATGAAGCTGTACTTCTTCTGCATGGTCGCGGCGCAGCAGGGCGGCGAGACGCCGATCGCCGACTGCCGGGCGATCTACCAGGCGATCGACCCGGCGGTGCGCGAGGCGTTCGCCCGCAAGAAGATCATGTATGTGCGCAACTTCGGCGACGGGCTGGGCTACACCTGGCAGCAGGTGTTCAAAACCGAGGATCGCGCCGAGGTCGAGGCGTACTGCCATGCCAACGGCATCGTGCCCGAGTGGAAGCCGAACGGCCTGCGCGTGCGCTACGTGCGCCCGGCTATGGCGCGCCACCCGCGCACCGGCGCGATGGTCTGGTTCAACCACGGCACGTTCTTCCACATCTCGACGCAAGAGCCGGCCATCCGCGAGGCGCTGCTGGCCTCAATGGCCGAGGAAGATCTGCCGTACAACACCTACTACGGCGATGGCAGCCCGATCGAGCCCGAGGTGCTGGAACATCTGCGCGCGCTCTACGACCGCGAGATGGTGGCGTTTCCCTGGCAGGTCGGCGACCTGCTGATGCTCGACAATATGCTGGTAGCGCACGGCCGCTCGTCGTTTGTTGGCCCGCGCCGCATCCTGGTAGGCATGGCCGAGCCATGCCACTGGGACGACCTGGCGCCGGCGGCGTAGGCGCCGCCCAGTGCGGAAAACCGCAGGCAGAAAGTAGCGGGAAGAACGCGCGAACTGCGTAAGCCCGATGCGGGCCGATTCGTCGCCCCACGAGCGTTGAGGTAGATCGTATGCAGCTGGTTGAAGGGTTTCGCCTCGCGCCGCAGCAGAAGCGGCTCTGGCAGCTTCAGAGCGCTGGCGGCGCGGCATACTGCGCCCAGGGTTTGGTCGCAATCGATGGGCCGCTCGACCGGCCGGCGCTGGCGGCGGCGCTGCGCGAGCTGGCCGCGCGGCACGAGATCCTGCGCACGAGTTTTCAGCGCCCGCCCGGCCTGACGCTGCCGGTGCAGGTGATCGCCGAGCATGCCGCCCC
>CALLYN010000684.1 GCA_937858455.1 uncultured Kouleothrix sp. | reverse complement strand
GACACTTTGGTGGGGGTTTGGGGGCGGCTTCGCCGCCCCCAAATTTCTTATTGTGCTGCACTATGGGGCTTCGCCACGTAGTGCAGCACAATCTATACGGACACCCAGATGAGCCTGCAGCCAGGAAGCCAAGGTCGTGGCACTCGCATAGGGAAGCAATTCAAGCGGCCGGTTGGTGCTGAGGTCCACTAGGATGGTTTTGAAGTCTAGACGTTTGCGATATGTCCATTTGTCTACGCCGAGAAGCGACGGGGTCGCATGCTCAGCCAGTTGCGTGCGACGGGCCAGACGCAGAATGGTGGCTGGGCTTATGGGCATACCTTGTCGCGTCGCGATGCGAGCGGCCATTTCTCCGCCGGCTTGGAGCCCGAGCTGGCGTTGTTCGTTTGCCAAGCGCAGCGAGCGGCGGGCGCAAGGAGCGGCAACCTCAGGCGGCTGTTTGTTGGTATCGATATCTCCGCTCGCACCCTTACGGTTGCCTCGATGCAAACTGGGCAGACCCCTTCCCGCGCACAGACCTTCAGCCAAACGCGCTCCGGCTTTGAGCAACTGGCCCATTCATCCACGCCCAGCGCGTGGGTGTGGAACGATCGGGCAAACTGCCCCGTCGCGCTAAGCGGATCAGCGTGTCGGCGCTTACAGGCATACCCTGACGCTGAGCGATCCGCCTGCCCAACTCACCACCGACGTTCAAGGCGAGCTGCTGTTGCTGATTTGCTAGGCGTGTGGTGCGCCGAGCAGAGCGGGCGACGACTTCGGGAAGTGGTTCGGCAAACGTGACGCGCGGACAGGCGGGATTGCCACATATGAACCGCCGCACGTTCAGGTGGAGCAGAACTGGCAGACCCGCTCAAGGCAAATCAGCAACGGTGCGTTGATAAGAGCTATGGATACGGGAAGACTCGGATCGACAGAGCGGACAGAAAGCAGCCGTCTGCGTCGCAATCAGATCGAGGACGATTCGCTCATCGATAGCCGTGAGGGTCGTGAGGCTGAACGCGCCTGCAGACGATCATCGACGAGCAGACCGAGCCATGGGGCGTCAAGGTCACGATCGTCGAGATCAAGGATGTCGAACTGCCCCAGAGTATGCAGCGCGCGATGGCCAAGCAGACCGAGGCCGAGCGTGAGAAGCGCACCAAGATCATTCATGCTGCCGGCGAGTTCGAGGCATCCAAGATGCTGGCGCAGGCCGCCGATGTGATCGCGCGCGAACCGGTGACGCTGCAGCTGCGCTACCTACAGACGCTCACCGAGATCGCGGTCGAGAAGAACAGCACAATCATCTTCCCACTGCCGGTCGATACGATCAGGGTTTTCATGGATGGAGTAGCAACAATGCGGAACGGCAATGGCGTCATGCCAGCCAGACCAGCATCGCCGACTGAGCCGGAATCGTCGGCCGGTTCCAACGCTGTCCATCATCTCGATAATTGATGACACGCAGAGGAGCTTGCGTGCTGATCGTGAATGACGAGCCGCCAATGCTCGAAATGCTTCAGGACATCCTGAAATAGGCGGAGGTATCCTGCCATCGCCGCGCGCGGCGGATTCACCGCGTTTCTTGCCAAATCTTCACTTCGACTATCTGCTCAACTGTGTCGCACATTACACGGAGCCGACTCGATGACTTTGTCAGTCATCGGGGCATCGCACGCGGCGAACATCCGTGATATACTGCGCCTTACCACTCGCTGTCTCTTTCCCCTCATACCCGAGCGACGCGCTCGACTATATCGCCCGGCGCCTGATTAGCACCCAAGCGGTTCGCGATAGTAAGGATCGTTATGTGGCGCCTGAGCGCCTGGGGCTGCCGTGCATGGGCTTGCATTGCGCCTGGCCCGGTGCTATGTACGCGGTTTAGACGCAATGGCAAATCGTGAAAGAGAGTATATGGATAAAGACATGGCGCCAAGGATTCAAAAAGTCGCAGTGCTTGGAAATTATCTGCCACGGCAGTGCGGCATTGCCACCTACACAGCCGATCTGTGCGATGCGTTGACGGACGCTTTTCCGGCAGTCAATACGTTCGCACTCGCGATGAATGACTCAGACGAAGGATATGCATATCCGGAGCGCGTACGCTTCGAGCTCGCTCAGGAAGATATCATCACCTACCACCAGGCTGCCGATATGCTCAATCTTGGCAACGTAGATGCTGTTTCCGTTCAGCACGAGTATGGGATTTTTGGCGGGTCTTCTGGCAGCCACGTGTTGGCACTGCTTCGCGATGTGCGTGCGCCGATCGTTACCACGTTGCACACAATCCTGCAGGAGCCCACCCCACAGCAGCGCAGGGTGCTGACCGAGCTTGCGCGCCTTTCCAGCCGGCTGGTTGTGATGAGCGAGCGCGGGGCCACCTTTCTGCGCGAGATTTATGGCGTCGCGGCTCGCAAGATTGACGTCATTCCACATGGCATTCCTGATCTGCAGTTCCTCGATTCGAGCTTCAACAAAGATCAGTTCGACGCCGAGGGTAAGATCGTCATCTTAACCTTTGGGCTGCTCTCACGGAACAAAGGTATTGAGGATGTAATTGCGGCGATTCCAGCCATCCTTGAGCAGCATCCCAACTGCGTCTATATTGTTCTGGGTTCAACCCATCCGCACGTTCGGCAGCACGAAGGCGAACAGTATCGCTTGATGTTGCAAGACATGGTGCATGAGCTTGGTATTGAAGCGCATGTCGTGTTTCAAGATCAATTTGTATCGCATGCGGAACTGGCCAAATACATCGGCGCGACCGATATATATATCACGCCCTATCTCAACGAGGCGCAGATTGTTTCTGGCACACTGGCCTACACAATCGGCGCGGGCAAAGCCATTATCTCGACGCCCTATTGGTATGCCGAGGAGATGCTGGCCGAGGGCTGTGGCGTCCTGGTGCCATTTCGTGACCCGGCGGCAATTGCCGCACAGGTGAATGCTCTACTTGACGACGAAGGCGAGCGGCACGCGATGCGAAAGCGCGCCTACCTCCGAGGCCGCGCCATGACCTGGCCGCAGGTGGCCCAACGGTATATGGAAACGTTTCGTCAAGCCCGCGACGAATATCGCGACAGCCCACATGCACATCACGATGCGACGCTGGTGAGCGCGAGTGCGGCACCCCTGCCGGCACTTCGCCTCGATCATCTCCAGCGCATGACCGATGACACAGGACTGGTTCAGCATGCGGTGTTCGCGGTGCCAAATTATAACGAGGGGTATACGACCGACGACAACGCACGCGCTCTTATCGCGGCCGTGTTGCTTGAGGAAATCGGCGCGCCTGAGGCAACGGCGTTTGCCACACGCTATATCGCCTTTCTTTGGCACGCCTTCTGTTCTGAAACAGGCCGCTTCCGCAACTTTATGGGCTATGATCGCCGCTGGCTAGAGACCAGCGGCTCAGAGGATAGCCACGCGCGGGCATTGTGGGCGCTTGGCACGGTCTTGGGCCGTTCTCGGAATCCATCGTTGCGTGGGATTGCGGCCATGCTGTTTGAACGCTCCCTGCCTACAGCGCTCGCGTTTGAGCATCCGCGGCCATGGGCCTTTGCGCTGCTGGGTGCCGATGCCTATTTGAAACAGTTTCGTGGCGATCGAGCGGCGCAGGCTATACGCCAGCAGCTTGGCGAGCGGCTGCTGGCACGCTACCAGGAGCAGCGCAGCGACACGTGGCACTGGTTTGCCGATACGGTCACATACGATAATGCCGTCCTGCCGCACGCGCTACTCATGAGTGGCTCAGCGCTTGACCACGAGGAGATGCGCGAGGCTGGGTTGGAGGCTTTGCGGTGGCTGGCAGCTCTTCAGCGAGCCGAAGAAGGCCACTTTGCGCCGGTTGGATCGAACGGATTTTACCAGCGGGATATCACACCGGCCCGCTTTGACCAACAGCCTCTCGAAGCTCATGCAATGGCGACCGCGTCGCTTGCCGCCTACCGGCTCACCGCCGACGACCGCTGGCACGAGGAAGCTCGCCGTGCATTCGACTGGTTCCTTGGCCGCAACGACTTGGGGCTGCCGCTCTATGATTCAAGCACTGGCGGCTGCCACGATGGGTTGGAAACCGATCGGGTGAATCAGAATCAGGGCGCCGAGTCCACGCTTGCCTTTCTGCTCACCCTGCTGGAGTTCACGCTTGATGCCGAGCAGGGCGAGGCGATCTTGCCGGCCCTGCCTGCGGATGTGGCAATTGGAACGCCGGGCCCACTCGTGGTGTGCCAGGTTAGTCGGCAGAAAGGTGAACGGGTATAGTATATGCATCCGGAATCGCTCCGTATTGCCATGCTCGCGCCGATCGCCTGGCGTGTCCCGCCTCGCCACTACGGTCCTTGGGAGCAAGTAGTCTCTGTTTTGACGGAGGGCCTGGTGGCCCGCGGCATAGATGTCACGCTATTCGCAACCGCTGATGCACAAACGAGCGCACGGCTTGTAGCGGTCTGCCCACGTCCATATGCGGAAGATACCGCGCTTGATGCGAAGGTCTGGGAATGCCTCCACATTGCCTCGTGTTTCGAGCGCGCAGATGAATTCGATATCATACACAATCACTTTGATTTTCTGCCACTCTCGTACAGTGCACTGGCCGAGGCGCCAGTCCTAACAACGATCCACGGCTTCTCTTCGGCAAGCATTTTGCCGGTCTATCAGCGGTACAACAAGCAATGCTCCTATGTGGCGATTAGCGATGCCGATCGCGACCCGTCGCTGGACTACGTCGCAACCGTGTACCACGGCATTCCACTTGAAGCGTTCACGCTGCGCCTGGAGCCGCGAGCGTACTTACTGTTCTTTGGCCGGATTCATCCGGACAAAGGCGCTGCCGCGGCAATTGAGGTTGCTCGACGCACCGGACGGCGACTTATTCTCGCCGGGATCGTGCAAGATCGGGATTACTATGCACGACAGGTGGCACCGCATATCGATAACGACCAGATCCGCTATATCGGCTCAGTTGGAGCGCGTGCCCGCGATGCACTCTTGGGAGGTGCCGCCGCGCTCCTACACCTGATCGATTTTGATGAACCGTTCGGCCTGAGTATGGTCGAAGCAATGGCGTGTGGTACACCCGTGATTGCGTACCGGCGCGGCTCGGTGCCGGAGCTTATACGACATGGCGAAACCGGCTACATTGTCGACGATGTAGATGCCGCTGTTGCCGCTGTTGCCAACCTGGCAGTATTCGACCCCGAACACATTCGTGCACATGTGGCAGCACGATTCAGCCGCGATCGCATGGTCGATCAGTACCTGCAGGTATACCAAACACTCGTCGCAAAACGTGCTTTCGTGCGAGTATAACCATGGAAACAAATACTATGCCAGAGCAATACGAGACACTGTTTCATCGCCATCGCGGCAACCCAATCTTGACCGCAGCCGATTGGCCGTATCCGGTGCATACGGTCTTCAATCCAGGGGCAACCCGCTTGCAGGATGGCACGACATTGTTGCTATGCCGTGCCGAGGATCGGCGCGGACACTCGCACTTATGTGCCGCTCGGTCGGCAAACGGCGTCGACGGTTGGCTAATCGACCCGCGGCCAACTCTGCTGCCCGACCCCGAGCATTGGCCGGAAGAGCTATGGGGTATTGAGGATCCACGGATCACTTATGTTCCAGAACTCAATCGCTACGCCGTCGTTTACACGTCCTACTCGCATGGTGGGCCAGGCGTATCATTGGCGCTGACCGAGGATTTCACGACGTTTGAGCGCTATGGCGTCATCATGCAGCCCGAAAATAAAGATGCGGCGCTGTTACCGCACCGGATCGGCCATGCGTGGGCGCTTATTCATCGCCCGGTTGAGCCACACGCGGCGCATATCTGGATCTCCTATTCCACCGATCTGCGCCATTGGGGCAGCCACAAGCGCATCTTAGAAGCACGGCTTGGCGCATGGTGGGATGCGAACAAGATCGGCCTCTCACCACAGCCAATCGAAACGTCCGACGGCTGGCTCATGATCTATCACGGCGTTCGCATGACTCCGGCAGGCTGCCTGTACCGTCTTGGTTTGGCCCTATTTGACCGCGATACGCCTGAGCATTGCTTGCTTCGAGGTAATACGTGGGTCTTTGGGCCCGAGGCGCCCTACGAGCGCATGGGTGATGTCAACAACGTGGTGTTTCCCTGTGGTATTACGGTTGGCGCTGATGGTGATACTATTCATCTGTATTATGGCGGCGCGGACAGCTGCATTGCCCTGGCAACCAGCAGTGTTCGCCTGCTGCTCGATTGGCTCCATAGCTATGGTTCATAACCGCGGCGGGTATGAAAACTTCACGACACGTTACTGCTGAGCGGTTATCCTCTCGTGGAATCAGGCACAGTCGCAGAACAGGTATGGTTGCTCAGCGGTATGGTAGTAGGGCTGGAGAATCGTTACTGATCGATGCCAAGGAGCGAAGGGTGACAGGTTGGACAACAGTGTCGTTGATGAATCACGGCCCTTGCTCCTGCTGGCCCACCCCTGCGTCTAGTGCCTTCTACATCAGCTTGGCGCGGTCGGTGGCGTGCACCTTTTTCCACGGTATCTGCACCCGCACGCTGGTTCCCTCACCGGGCTGGCTGTCGATCTGGCAGTTGCCACCCACCTCGACCGCGCGCCTGCATCGACAGCAGACCGACGCCGCGTACGCTCAAAGCTGAACGATCGTGATGAGCGACCAGCATGCTGCCCGCGCGGCCTGGCACGTGTGCATCCACGCAGCGCCGGCGCTGTGCAAAAATACTACCTCGGATCAGGCTACTCGAGGATCGCGCGCAGCATCCAGGCGAACTTCTCGTGCTGCTGCATCAGGGCGATCAAGAAATCGTTAGTGCCCATGTCGTGAAACTGCTCGTCGCAGGCGTCGGCGTCTTTGCGCAGCTGCCGGATCACCGCCTCGTGGTCGTCGCGCAGGTTCGCGATCATGGTCATGGCGTCGGGGTGATCGCCGGGCTGCTCCTTCAGCGTCGCGCACTTGAGGTACTCGTCCATGGTGCCCAGCGCCGGCGCGCCAAGCTGGCGGGTACGCTCGGCCACCTGGTCGATCGCCTCGCCCAGCAGCTCGTACTGCTCTTCCAGCAGCTTGTGGAAATCGCGGAACTCCGGCCCTACCACATTCCAGTGGTAGTTGCGCGTCTTGACATACAAGACGTGTAGGTCGGAGAGCGTGCGGTTCAGGATCTCGGCGACGCCATCGCGCTGCTGGTTGGAGAGGCCGATTTTCATCTGCTCGGTGACAAAGGCCGATTTCATGGTGCTCCTCACTTTTCACTGATCGAGATGAGCTGTAGCGCCAGCCATGTGGGCCGCCGCTACAGCTCATTCGGTGTCATCGCCCTACGGCGAAGGAGCAACATGTGTGCCGCGCGTCAGCCCTTCTTGCCGCCCTTTGTCCAGAACGAGCTCAGATCCTGCTGCGCCTGCATCGCCTTCTGCACTGCATCCTGCCAGTTGGTGAAGGCCGCCTGCGCGCCTTCGTCGAGGCGCTGCCGCAGAGCATCGGGGGTCATGTGCTGCATTGAGCTCAGCACGCCTTCCCAGAACTTGGCCTGCGACTCATTCCAGGTCTGCATCGTCGCCAGCAGCTGATCCGTCCACGCGCTCATCTCTTTCGGCATGCTCTTCTGCGCCTTGATGCTGTCGGCCCACAGCTTGGCCCACTCCATCTGCGCGCTCAGCGAGCGATCGACGGCCTCCTTCCAGAAGCCCACGGCTTTATTCCAGCCTTCTTCGGCCTGGCTCGCGCCGGCGATCGGCATTGACCGACGCCAGGTGTCCCACAGATCTTGCTGCGCCTTCGTCCAGGTTTTCATCACCTCTTCGGCTTGCTTGGTCCAATCGGACATGGCATTCCTCCTTGTGCCTCGTGATGGTTGATGCCCCTGTTATACTCCTACCTAGTTTCAAACAAGGGACAAATTGACGCATCAGGGCATTGGGCCGAGCGCCGACCAGCCGCCGTCGATTACCAGCGCCTGCCCGTTGATCATTGCGGCGGCGGGCGAGGCCAGGAACACCAGCGCCTCGGCCAGGTCGGTTGGCTGGATGGCGCGGCCCGTGGGGATGACGCTGGCCCAGTGCTCGGCGTAGGCCGGGTCGTCGGCCAGGTTGCGCGCGTTCACGGTTGCGCCGATCACCAGCGCGTTGGCGGTGATGCCGTGGCGGCCGAGCTCGGGGCCGAGCGTGCGGGCCATGTGGCGCAGCCCGGCCTTGCTGATGCCGTAGGCCGCGAGCCCCGGCACCGCCTGCACCCCCGTCACCGACGACGAGAAGATGATCCGCCCGCCGTAGCCGCCGGCCGCGCCCTGGGCGATCATCTGGCGCGCGGCGGCCTGCGCGGCAAAGAACGAGCCTTTCAGGTTCAGGTTGAACAGGGTATCCCAGGTCGCCTCGTCGGTTTCGAGAAACGGGCGGAAGATCGTCAGGCCGGCGTTGGCG
>CALLYN010000683.1 GCA_937858455.1 uncultured Kouleothrix sp. | reverse complement strand
ACTTGTGTTTTCTTGTGCGGCGAAGCCGCCCCCGAACCCCCACCATAATCCAAGCAATCAGCCGGATTTGGTATAAGCGGCCACTCACAGGCCTTTCGCGGTAGGCGTTTTTGCCTTCGGCAGAAAGGCCACGAACCGTATCGCGGGCGACCGCCTACGTCCGGTTCCTACGAGCCACGCGGCCTAGCGCGTAGCTCGCTTTGTTTGTGCCGCTAGCATACCAGCCGGGATGTCATACGCGCATGGGATCGCTGTCACGATCGCCGTACTCCTTTTGGCCGAGCCTTTGCCGCCTGCGCTACTCGGGTGGGCACTCCGGCGGCGCGGCGACGCCTGGCGCGCGCCAGGTCCAGCGCGCGTTGGCGAGGTAGTTCCAGGCCATAGCGCCGGCCACCGCCAGCACATTTGCCGCCAGCAGCGGCAGCTGGGCGTAGCCGGTGAGCGCGCCAAGCAGCAGCGCGGTGATCAGCATGCCGCCCAGCGCCACGCTGTTGAAGCGCAGCAGCCGCGCCCATATGCCCGGCGCGCCCGCCCCGGCGAACGTCCAGCGGTCGTTCAGCACGAAATTGCTGAGGATCGCCGTCTCGGTGGCCGGGATGCTGGCCAGCGGCGCCGGCCAGCCCAGGCTGTGTACGCACAGCCACAGCACCGCGCTGTTCACCAGCAGGCCGCTCAGGCCCACCAGCCCGAAGCGCATCACGCGCTCGAAGCGCCGCAGTGGCGCGAGCGCCGCGCTTATTGTTTGTATCTGCATATCGTTTGTTGCCCACGCCGCCCCGCCGCCGCGCCACGCGCAGCCGCCGGAGCGCAATCAAAGAACTATCGCTACGAGCAAGTGCTATGCCCGCATGCCGGCTGCACGCCGCCGCTGTGGTATGATTGCGCGACACGCCAACGAAAGCGAGGCCACCGTGCAGATCACCCGCGTTCGCTGCTACCGGCCGCAGCGCCCCAACCCGACCTTCAACCAGGCCGATATGGTCGTCACCGTCGAGACCGACGCCGGCATCACCGGCGTGGGCGAGGGTGGCTCGCCCGAGATGCTGGCGCAGTGCGCGGCCATGCTGATTGGCGAGGATCCTGGCCGCATCCAGCACCTCTGGCAGCTGATGTACCGCGGCTTCTTCTACCCGCCCGGCCGCGAGAAGCTGCACGCGCTCGGCGCGCTCGACCTGGCGCTGTGGGATATTCAGGGCAAGCGCTTCGGCGCGCCGGTGTACGAGCTGCTCGGCGGCCCGACGCGCGACTACGTCGAGTGCTACTCGACCGGCTACCCCTGGCAGGGCTCGCTGGCCGCTACCGCGCGCGCTTGCGTGGAAGCCGGCTTTCGCGCCTTCCGCACCGCCGTGGCCGACCCGCCCTCCGGCGTCTTCGACGCGCGGCGCATGGTCGAGAAAACCGCCGCGAACTGCCGCGAGGTGCGCCAGGGTGTCGGCCCCGATGGCGACTGGTCGATCGATTTCCACACCCGGCTCGACCTGGCCGACGCGGTGCGGCTGTGCGAGCTGATCGGCGAGCTTGGGCCGCTGTTCGTCGAGGACCCGCTGCGCTCGGAGAACCCGGGCGCGCTGGCGATGCTGCGCCAGCAGACGCGCCTGCCGATCGCCGTCGGCGAGCAGTTCGGCGACCGCTGGGAGATCAACGAGCTGATCGAGCACCACCTGATCGACTACACCCGCGTGACGCTGCCGAATGTCGGCGGCATCACCGAGTGGCAGAAGATCGCCGCGATCTGCGAGACGCACTACCTCGGCATGATCCCGCACTTCACCGGCCCGATCGCGCTCGCCGCGCTGGTGCACGTGCTGTGCGCCCAGCCGGCGCCCGCGCTGATGGAGGTGGTGGGCGCCGGCCCGCAGCCGCCGCCGCACCTGCCGCAGGG
>CALLYN010000682.1 GCA_937858455.1 uncultured Kouleothrix sp. | reverse complement strand
ATGTTGGTGGTGCGGTCGGCCAGGCGCTCAAGCGTGTGCGCAATGTCGATCAGGCAGATCGCGCAATCGAGCTTGTCGGCGCCCTGGCGCGCAATATTCATCAAGTCGGCCACCACTTGGTCTTCGAGCTCGTCGACGCGCTCGTCTTCGGCGGCGAGCGAGCGCGCCAGGCCGACATCGAGGCGGATGAATGCGTCGAGGCAGGTGTTGAGCATGCCCTGGGCCAGGCCGCCCATGCGATGCAGCGCCGGCGGAGTTTCGATCAGGCCCGGCGCCTTGAGGCAGCGCCCGACGCGCTTGGCAATCGCTTTGGCGTAATCGCCGGCGCGCTCGAGCTCGCCGGCGATCGCGATCGTCGCGTTGAGCGTGCGCAGGTCGGTGGCCAGCACCGGCTGCTGCGTCGCCAGCAGCTCGAGGATCGCCTCCTCGATCGAATCGCGCGCCTGGTCGATCTCTTTGTCGCCGAGGATCACCATCTGGGCCATGCTGGTGTCCCACTTGTCGAGCGCGCGCATGGCATTGGCAAGCGCATGCTCGACGCGGCTGCCCATGCGCAGCAGGTCGTCGTGAACCACTTTCAGTTGCCGAAGGTAACGTTCGCGCATGGATAGCTCCTTATGATACAACCAGCACGCGGCGGAGTGCGGCAGATGTAAGCTGTATTTGTGCCTGGGCGATATATCATCCTACCACGGCCGCCGCCGCGCCGCAAACGCTTCCGCCGCGCCGGCATGGCATTGATTGCCGCTATCGTATCGGCTCAATGCTAAGACGATATTAAGCCCAGGTAAGAGTTTGATCATCGGCCTTCTTTGCGCACTCTGCTGCTTACTGTTATACTGCTAGCGATCTAACCGGGCATGTGCTCCTTATAGCTGCGCCGCCGCGCCGCCTTATATACACCTGTATGCCAGACCAGAACCTGATCCGCAATTTCTCGATTATCGCCCATATCGACCACGGCAAGACGACCCTCTCCGATCGGCTGCTCGAGATGACCGGCACGATCAGCTCGCGCGAGCGCCGCGACCAGCTGCTCGACGGCATGGACCTCGAGCGCGAGAAGGGCATTACGATCAAGGCCAAGGCCGTGCGCATGGATTACAAGGCGAACGACGGCCAGACGTACGAGCTGAACCTGATCGATTGCCCCGGCCACGTCGATTTTACCTACGAGGTTTCGCGCGCGCTGGCCGCCTGCGAGGGCGCTATCCTGGTCGTCGACGCGTCGCAGGGCATCGAGGCCCAGACGCTCGCGAACGTGTACCTGGCGCTCGAGAACGACCTGACGATCATTCCGGTGCTGAACAAGATCGACTTGCCCGGCGCCGAGCCCGACCACGTGGCCCAGGAGATCGAAGACGTGCTGGGCCTGCCCAAGAGCGAGGTGCTGCACGCCTCGGCCAAGGCCGGCACCGGCGTCCCCGAGATCCTCGAGGCGATCGTCGAGCGCGTGCCGCCGCCCGCGGGCAACCGCGCCCAGCCGCTGCGCGCACTGATCTTCGACTCGCACTACGACCCTTACAAGGGCGTGATCGCGTATGTGCGCGTGATCGACGGCGTGCTCGCCAGCGGCGCGCGCATCCTGCTGATGGGCACGCAGGTTCAGGCCGATACGCTCGAGCTCGGCGCGTTCCGGCCAACCATGATGCCGCTGCCCGAGCTTGGCCCCGGCGAGGTCGGCTATATCGCCACGGGCCTCAAGGAAGTCGGCGACTGCCAGGTGGGCGACACGGTGACGCTGGCGGCCGAGCCGGCGGCCGAGCCGCTGGCCGGCTATCGATCGGCCAAGCCGATGGTGTTCGCCGGGCTTTACCCGGTTGAGTCGAATGCCTACATCGACCTGCGCGAGGCGCTCGAGAAGCTCAAGCTCAACGACGCGGCGCTCTCGTTCGCGCCCGAAACCTCGGCCGCGCTTGGCTTCGGCTTCCGCTGCGGCTTCCTCGGCCTGCTGCACATGGAGATCGTGCGCGAGCGGCTTGAGCGCGAGTACAACCTTGATCTGCTGATCACCGCGCCCAGCGTCGAGTACCAGGTACTGCGCACCGACGGCGAGATCATGATCGTCGATAACCCCTCCGAGATGCCCGACGTCAGCCAGCTTGCCAGCATCGAGGAGCCGGTAATGCAGATCAGCGTGATCGCGCCGACACGCTACATCGGCACGATCATGGATCTGGTGACGAACAAGCGCGGCGCGTTCGAGACCATGGAGTACCTCGACCCGCAGCGTGTGCTGCTGAAGTACCGCATCCCGCTGGCCGAGATCGTGATCGATTTCTACGACCAGCTCAAATCGCGCACGCAGGGCTACGCCTCGCTCGACTACACGCTGGCCGGCTACCAGGAGGCCGACCTGGTCAAGCTCGATATTCTGGTCAACGCCATTCCCGTCGACGCGCTCTCGCTGATCGTGCACCGCGACTTCGCCTACAACAACGGCCGCACGCTGGTCGAGAAGCTGCGGCGGCTGATCCCGCGCCAGATGTTTGAGGTGCCGATCCAGGCCGCCGTCGGCAACAAGATCATCGCCCGCGAGACGATCAAGGCCATGCGGAAAGACGTGCTCAGCAAGTGCTATGGCGGCGATATCACCCGCAAGCGCAAGCTGCTTGAGAAGCAAAAAGAAGGTAAGCGGCGGATGAAGATGGTCGGCAGCGTCGAGATTCCGCAGGAAGCATTTATGGCAATTTTGTCGCTGAATGATGATTAAGGGTTAGCGATTAGGCGTCAGAAGCCCGAATAAGCCCGGTTCAGGCCCACGACGTGGCGGCGCGAGCAAGCTCTCGCGCCCGCAGTGCCGCGCGCAGGTATCCCCGAGTTGGGCCGTGCCTTATTCCGACTCCTGGCCCCTCACAAGGAGCAAACGTGCATCTCAAACGATGGATGGTAGGTGTGCTGGCCGCGCTGGCGCTCGTCGCCTGTGGCGCGCCCGCCGGCCAGACGGTGGCGCGCGTCGATAACGTCACGCTTTCGCGCCAGGAGCTCGACCAGCGCGTCGATCGCATTCTCAAGGCCTTCGAGAAGCAGCCGCAGGCCGGCGGCGCCACCCCCTCGCGGCTTGATGTTGAGAAAGAGCTGGTCGACGGCACCAATGGCTTTATTAATCAGAATCTTGTGCTCGGGCTGGCCAAACAGAAGGGCGTCGCCGTCTCCGACAAGGAGGTCGATGATCTCATCAGCCAGTTCCGCGCCCAGGTGGCGCAGAGCAGCGGCGGCTCGTTCGACGATGTGGTGCAGGGCGCGCTGGGCCTGCCAGGCGGCGACTCGAGCGAGTTCCGCCAGTTCGCGTCGTTTTTTGTGGCGCGCCAGAAGCTGGCCGAGACGCTGGTGACCACCGACACGGTGCGCGCGGCCGTCGAGCAGCAGGTGCAGCAGCAGGCCGCCCAAAAGGTCAAGGAGTATCACTCGGCACATATTCTGTTCCAGGCCGGCAATGCGCAGAGCGGCACGGCGCCGACCGACGCCGAGTATGCGGCGGCGCTGGACAAGGCCAACAAGGCGCTCGACCGGCTGAAGAACGGCGAGGACTTTGCTGCGCTGGCCAAGGAGCTTTCGGACGACCCTGGCTCGAAGGAGAAGGGCGGCGAGTACGACTGGACGCGCCAGGGCACGTTTGTGCCCGAGTACGAGAAGGCCGTGCTCGAGCAGCTCAAGCCCGGCGAGTATACCACCACGCCGGTGAAGAGCCAGTTCGGCTACCATATCATCAAGCTGCTCGAGCCGGTGCGCGAAGTGCCGGCGCTGTCGCCCGACCAGATCAAGCAGACGGTCGACCAGCAGCTGAGCCAGCAGCTGCAGCAGGAGCGCAGCGCGGCCTTTGATAAGCTGCTGCTTGACGAGCGCGACAAGGCTACGAAGGCTGGCCGGCTGGTGCTGCCGACATTCCCCACCGCTACGCCCGCTAGGGCGCCGCAGCCGCAGCAGCCCGCGCCGACGGCGGCGCCCTAGCGGTTAGAAGCGGCCTGAAAGCTGATAGCTTGCTTTATGGTCAAGGTTCGGGGGCGGCACCGCTGCCCCCGAATTTCTTTTTGTGTTGCACTGCGTGGCGAAGCGGCGCAGTGCAACACATTAGAACTTACGTGGTTGCCTTGTTCGGGTTCCCGAAGCCGTGCATGGTGCCTGCGGCTGCTGATCATCGTGTCCATTTTCCGCGCGTAGCGCGGAAAATGGACACATATAAAGAAGTAGGTACCGCTCTGCCGAAGGCTGAGCCTGCCAACAGAGTAAGTCATAAATCTATAGGTGATCAAGCGAAGAACGTATCAAAACTCATTTTCGTGTACAATGTGCGGGCAGAGATGCCATACGAATGAGGTTTACCTTGGCGACCATTACGATCGTCGGCCTTGGGCCGGGCGACGCTGGCCTGATCACCCGCCAGGCCTGGGAGCTGCTGGCGCAGACCCGCGTGCTGTACCTGCGCACCGCGATCCACCCGACTGTCGCGGCGCTGCCGGCGCAGCTCGAGCTGCGTGCCTTCGACGCGCTCTACCAGTCCGCCGGGGCGTTCGGCGAGGTGTACGAGCGCATTGTGGCCGAGCTGCTCGATCGCGCCGCAGCCGGCGAGGAAGTGGTATATGCCGTGCCGGGGCACCCGCTGGTGGCCGAGGCGACTACACGCCGGCTGCTGGCGCGCGCGCGCGAGCGCGGCATCGCCACGCGCGTGGTCGCTGGCCTGAGCTTTGTCGAGCCGGTGTGCGCCGCGCTCGCGCTCGACCCGCTCGAGCGCGGGCTGCAGCTGATCGATGCGCTGGATCTGGTGCCCCAGCAGCTCGATGCGATCGAGAGCGCAGGCACAGCGCTGGCCAACTCCGCCGCGAGCGATATGCCTGTGCCGGCTCGCAGCTCGGGGGCGGCCTGGTCCGAGATCCAGGGCGTTGGGCCGTATACGCCGCCGCTGCTGCCTTTCCCGCTGCTGCCCTCCCGCCCGGCGCTGATCTGCCAGCTGTACAACCGCCGCGTCGCCTCCGATGCCAAGCTCTCGCTGCTCGAGCGCTACCCTGCCGATCACCCGGCGACGCTGGTGCGCGCGGCGGGCGTGGCTGGCGACGAGCAGGTGTGGACGGTGCCGCTGCACCAGATCGACCACCAGGACGCG
>CALLYN010000681.1 GCA_937858455.1 uncultured Kouleothrix sp. | reverse complement strand
CATCGTGCTGCCGGGCTTCTCCGTCTCGGGCTGGTGGGCCTACGTGACGGTGGCGCTGATCTACGGCGTCATCCAGGGGCTCATGGAGCCGTTCATCCACCAGGTGACGAAGCGCAACGCGCCGATGTTCACCGGCGGGGTCGGGATCATCTCCGCGTTCGTCGCGCTCGGCGTCACCAACCTCATCGCAGGTGCGCTGACCATCGACTCGTTCACGACCTGGCTGCCGTCGTAGATGTAGGTATACGAACCCGGCTGGCGCCAGTAGGTGGTCCCCCGGTTGGTCAGCACCGCGGGATGCGCCGAGTCGCCCGAGCTGATGCGGGTCGCGTTGCCATCCAGAACCAGGGAAGTATCGTCCGAGATGGTCAGATTCCCACCCAGACGGCCGGAGCGCCAGCTCAGCGGCGGCCAGAAGACCCGGCTTGGGCTGGCCATGCTGCTGCTGCGCGCGCCCGATCTGCTGCTGCTCGACGAGCCGACCAACCACCTTGACGTGGCGGCGCTCGAGTGGCTCGAGGGCTTTGTGCGCGGCTACGCCGGCACGGTGCTGGTGGTTTCGCACGACCGCGAGTTCCTCGACCATACCGTGACGCGCGTGCTGTACCTCGACCCGGGCACGCGCGCGGTGACGAGCTACCCCGGCAACTACACCGACTTCGCCGAGGCGCGCGAGCGCGAGCACGAGCAGCAGGCCGAAGCCTGGAAGAAGCAGCAGGAGTATATCGAGCGTGTCGAGACCGACATCGCGCGGCTCAAGGGCCAGGCGCTGGGCGTCGAGCTGAGCACCACCCCGTCGCAGCCAACGATTCGCCGGTATGCTAAAAAGGTGGCCAAGAAGGCCAAGTCGCGCGAGCGCAAGCTCGAGCGCTACCTCGAGGACACCGAGCGCGTCGAGAAGCCGAAAAACACCTGGGGGCTGAAGCTCGACTTTGGGCCGCCGCCTGGCGGGCGCGCGGTGCTGCGGGTGGAGGAAGTGGCGTTTACCTATTCGAGCCCGTCGGAAGACCACAGATCAACGACCAAAGACCAAAATACGTCGAACGGAACGACTGATCCTTTGGTCTTTCGTTCTTCGCCCTTGATCCTGGACGACGTCTCCTTCGAGGTGGCCTACGGCGAGCGCGTGGCGCTGGTAGGCCCGAACGGCGCCGGGAAGACCACGCTGCTGAAGCTGCTGGCGGGCCAGCTCGCGCCGCGATCCGGCACGATCCGGCTCGGCACGAATGTGCGGCTGGGCGTCATGGCTCAGGAGCAGGAAACGCTCGACCTGCGCGCGACAGTGCTTGAAACCACGCGCCAGGCCCGCGCGATGAGCGAGACCGAGGCGCGCAACTTTCTGCACTTCTTTCTGTTCGGCGGCGACAGCGTATTCCGGCCGGTGGGCGCGTGCTCGCTGGGCGAGCGCAGCCGCCTGCAGCTGGCGCTGCTGGTGCTGCGCGGCTGCAACCTGCTGCTGCTCGACGAGCCGCTGAACCACCTCGACATCGAGGGCCGCGAGCACTTCGAGCAGGCGCTGGCAGCCTTCGAGGGCACAGTGATCGCGGTGGCGCACGACCGCGCGTTTCTGCGCGGCTTCGCCGAGCGCGTGATTGAGGTGCGCGACGGCCGTGCGCGCGTGTTCGCCGGTGACTACGACGATTACCTGCGGCATGCATAAAGGTTTTCACCACCAAGACACCAAGGCACTAAGTTTTTTATCTTGGTGCCTTGGTGCTTCCGTGGTAAACAAACCATTCGTAAAGGCCAAACATCTACGCTTCGAGCCCGCGATCTTTTAGCTCGTCCTCCAGCGCGTCGATATGCTTCTCGACATGGTCCTCAACATGGTCGCCCTGTTGTTTGCGGAGGTGTTCGAATTGCTGCTGAAGTTTCTTCAGATCATCGTCGGATAAATCTTCGAGGTCGACCAGCTCGTTGCGCGCGCCCTCGACACTCCGAATCAGCTCGTCGAGCTTGAGGTGAATGGCTTTGGCATCGCGATTCTGAGTGTTCTGGATCAGGAAGACCATGAGGAATGTGATGATCGTCGTGCCAGTGTTGATCACCAGCTGCCAGGTGTCGGAAAAGCCAAAGATTGGCCCGCTGAAGGCCCAGACGGCGATAATAGCTACAGCGGCAATAAAGGCCCATGGCGAACCGACGATCTGCGATGTTTGGTTAGCGAACTTGCGGAAGAAATCGTTCATGGCTTACCCTTGCTGAGCGCGCCTAGGGAGTGGTATAACCCACTACGCGCGCCGCAAGCGTCCCGCTGCGTGGATCGCTGGTGAAAGTCGCCCAACCCTCGCCGGTGCCGCCGCTGGGCAGGTAGGCGACGGAGACTTCTGCCTGCTCCTGCTTTGCGTCGCCTTCCAGCGTGACTTGGACAACCACATCCTCGGCTGGGATATCGCCCTGGTTGGTGACGGCGAGCGGAATGCTGAAATATTGGGTTTGTTGCACCGGCACACCAAGCTCGACTACCAGGTCGGGCGGGGCGTCACCGCCGGCCACACCGGCGTAGGCTAGGTAGGCCAGCAAGGAGGCTACCAGCACGATGCTGCCACCAAACACGAGCCATTCCAGCCAATTTTTTTTGGGCAGGTTCATTCCGCGCCTTTCTCCCCAGCGGATGCTTGGAGCAGTAGCCGCCCGGCCGATGCGCCAAGCGTGGCGGCCACGCCGAGCACTACCACCTCGGCGATGCACGTCACAAGCGCAAAGCCGTCGAAGCTATCGAAGAACCACAGCGCCACTGCCGCCGCAGCCAGCGCCACTGCGTAGTTGACCATCGCTGCGGCGATGATTGATAACCCACCATCGTGGCGAGTGAGCTGAGCGGAGCCATAAAAATCGCTGAAAAATAAAACCAGCGCGCCAAGTAGTATAGATAGTAATCCCAGCGCAACGATATACCAGGGGTGCAGCTCAACCGCCAGCACAATGATCTCCTCCGTCGGTGCGACGTTGCTGGCGATCACCATGGCGCCGCAGAAGCCCAGCACGATCTGGCTGGCGAAGGTGGGTGTGTCGCCGGCCATGCCGCTGTCGCCAGAATCGGCTTGTTCGCCTGCGCCGGCTTGCGCGCCGCCGCTGTCGCCTGAACTGCCGAGCTGAGCAGTGCCGATCGATACGCCAATTGCCATGGTCATGGCCTCGACCGTGATTTTGCCCAGCACCTCGCCGAGTGGCATGCCCGGTGCGATGCGCCCGAGCAGCGCAAGAATCAGTGTGGCCAGTACGATTCCCAGCCCCAGCTCTTCGATCGAGTCGATCGCGACTTCGAGCCAGCTTGCGTCGTGCCGCAGCCCAGCGTAGCGGTTGTAGCCCAGCAGCAGCATCGCAGTCGCCGCCAGACCAAGCGCCTGCCGCACGGGGTGCATGGTGATGCCGGCCTGCCACATTTCCATGGTGTAAAGCAGCGGCAGGCTGAACAGCAGGCCGCCGGCAATCCCACGGCCATATTCTTGCAGCGATTGAACCACGCTGCGGTGGCTTTGGTTCGTGCCGGCCTGGAGCTGAGATTGGGCGATCGTCGATTGCATTGCTTCGAGCCTGATCATTTCGGGTTGCACTATACACCTATAAGCAAACAACGCGCCACGGTTGCCGGGTGGGGGATAGTGTGATAGGTTTTGTCGTGGGGTAGTAGTCCGTCTAAGCACCGTTGATGCATTTAGAGACCGAAGACGACGATCATAGGTGCCCCTGTCTTCTGTCTTGCGTCCAATTCATCAGAGTAGATCGGACGGGCTACCAGTATTTGGTAGAGCGAGGAGCTACGCACATGGCGATTGACCTACAGCAATTTGCCGACGACGATTTCTGCTACCTCACCACGGTTGGGCGCGTCAGCGGCCGCCCGCACACGATCGAGATCTGGTTCGCGCTGCAGGGCTCGACGCTGTATATGCTGGCGGGCGGGCGCTACGAGGCCGATTGGGTGAAGAACCTGCTGAGCACGCCGGCTGTGCAGGTGCGGCTGCGCCAGCAGACTTTTGGCGCCACGGCGCGGGTGGTGGACGCGCCGGCAGAAGACGCGCTGGCGCGCCGGATCGTAGTGGCGAAGTACCAGCCGCGCGACAGCGACGACCTGAGCGAGTGGGGCCGCAGCGCGCTGGCGGTAGCGCTTGAGGTTGGCGGCGAGGTTGGGGCGTAGGCGATCTGGCCGTGGCGCTAGGAAAGGGAGTGGGCCTAGGCCGCCGGGCTAGGCGTAGCGCCGGCCAGCACGCGCACAACGATCAGGGTCATGTCGTCGTGGGCGGCCACTGCGCTGCCGTGTGCGCGCACCGCCGCGAGCACGCCCGCGAGGATGCTGTGCGCGTCGGCGTCGGCGGGCAGCCCGGCCACCACGGCGGCCAGCCGCTCAAAGCCGAACATCTCGCGCTCGCGGTTCATCGCCTCGACAATACCGTCGCTGAAGAGCAGCAGCACGTCGCCCGGCGCGAGGTCGGCGCGCGTCTCGCGCCACTGCGCCGCCACAAACGTGCCCAGCGGGAAGCCGGCCGTCTCGATCCAGGCGCACTCGCCGTTGGCGCGGCGCAGCAGCGGGGCCACCGCGCCGGCGCCGACGGTATCGAGCGACCAGCCGCGCGGCTGCTGGGTGAGCAGGCTGTAGCAGAAGGCGATGGTCATGCGGCTGCGGCTGGTGTAGGGGTGCATGGCCTCGTGGAGCGCGCGCGCCACCTGGGCCGGCGCTGCGTCGCCGCTTGCGACGGTGTTCAGCGCCACCACCGTGCCGCTCAGCAGCAGGGCCGCGCCGAGGCCCTTGCCCGAGATATCGCCGACGGCGATGCCGAGGCGGCGCCGCGTACCCGCCTCGGGGTCGGCGCCGTGCGGGAAGTAGCCGACGAAGTCGCCGCCGATCTCGGCGGCCGGCTCGATCATGGCCGCAATATCCAGGTCGGGCATCAGCGGCGGCAGCGCCGGCAGCAGGCTGAGCTGCATGCGCCGCGCGATCTCGAGCTCGGTGCGCTCGCGGCTTGAGATCGCCTCGGCCTCGCGCGCGCCGTCGCCGACAAAGCGCTCGGCCAGCAGGCGCTGCGCCCAGGCCGGCTCGATCGCGTGCTGGGTGGCGTAGATCAGCAGCGGCTCGATCGTGTCGGGCAGCCACCAGCCGCAGGTCAGAAGCTTCTCGCCGGCCGCGTGTGCCAGGTAGGCGCGCAGCCCCTGGTCGAGGATGTCGCGGCGCTGGAGGGCCATGCCCGCCGCTGCGCGGTAGAGCTGGGTGGTAGCCTGGTGGTAGCGGTAGCCGGTGGCGGCGTAGAGTGCGGCGGCCTGCTCGAAGCGCTCGAGCGCGGCGGCGGGCTGGTTGCTCTTCAGCTCGACCAGCCCAAGCAGCAGCAGCGCGTCGCCGTGCAGCCCGGCGTTGCGCGTCACGGCCTCCAGCGTCTCGCAGCTCCAGCGCGCTTCGGCCAGGCGGCCCTGGCGCAGCTGGATGAACGCCGGCCCCTCGGGATCTTCGCCCCAGCAGTTGGCCAGCTGGTAGGCCGCCAGCGCCGCCTCAAGCCGATCCTGGTCGCGCAGCACGTGGCCCTGCGCCGCAACCGCCCAGCGCCACAGCTCGCGATGCTGCCAGGTCTCGGCCAGCCGGCGCGCCTGGTCGAGCGCCTCGGCGGCGCGCGCCAGCTGGCCCTGGCGCCAGTAGGCCAGCCCAAGCTCGTAGAAGCACCACGGGCGCGCGTCGGCGGTGTCGGGGTGGCTCTGCGCCAGGTCGACCGCGCGTTCGGCTGCGGCGACCGAGCGGCGGGTCTCGCCCAGGTAGTGGTAGCCAGCGGCGATGTTGCGCAGCATCTGGATGCGGCCGATGCGCTGGAGCCATGCGTCGGCCTCGGCGTCGAGCGCGGCCAGCGCGGCCTCGCCAGCCTCGACCGAGGCGCGCACCTGGCCCTGGCCGATCGCGCAGAGGAACTGCCCGAAGTGTAGCTCGGCGCGCAGGTACGGCCGCATTGGCCGGCCGAGCGCTGTGGGCAGCACGGCCAGGCCGGCGCCCGGCTCGCCGTTGTGGTAGCGCATCACCAGCCACTCGGACAGCGCCCACAGCTCGGCCTCGGCGTCGCCGGCGGCGCGAAAGGCCGCCAGTGCGCTATCGATCAGGCCGGTGGCCTCGGCGAAGCGGCTGTGCAGGCGGCAGAGCCGCCGGCCCTGCAGCAGCGCGGC
>CALLYN010000680.1 GCA_937858455.1 uncultured Kouleothrix sp. | reverse complement strand
CACGGTGGGGGTTTGGGGGCGGCGAAGCCGCCCCCGCAGAAATCTTGGTGATGGTGCGGCGCGGCGAAGCCGCGCCGCACCATCACCAATGTGCAGCATGTGCTTGCCCAACACAAAAACACAAGTAATCAAACGGAGTTGGTATAATTCCAAGCGAACCTTAAGAATCGCGTGCTATGATTGGAGCCGAGCGCAAAAGAATTGGTACGGCCCGAGCGATAACAAGCGATACTTCCATGCGTATTTTAGTAATAGAAGACGACCGGCGCCTGGCGCGGCTGATGACGCGGGTGCTGGAAGAAGAGCATATGAGCGTCGACCAGACCGACGACGGCGAGAGTGGGCTTGAGCTGGCGCTGCGCGGCACCTACGACGTCGCGATCATCGACTGGATGCTGCCGGGCCGCGACGGGCCGGCGATCTGCCGGGCGGTGCGCGCCGCGCGCCTGCCCACCGCGCTGCTGATGCTCACCGCGCGCAGCCAGATCGAAGATCGCGTGGCCGGGCTCGACAGCGGCGCCGACGACTACCTCGTCAAGCCGTTTGCCTTCGAAGAGCTGCTCGCGCGCGTCCGGGCGCTTGGCCGGCGCTTCACCCCCGCCGCCGCCGACCCGTGGGAGCTGCGCGGGCGCGACCTGGTGCTCGATCTGCGCGCCCGCACCGTGCGCCGCGGCCAGCACACGATCGACCTGACCGTCACCGAGTGGAACCTGCTCGAGTGCCTCATGCGCCACCCCAACCAGGTTCTGAACCGCCAGCAAATCCTCGATTACGTCTGGTCGTACGAGCGCGACGTGCAGGCGTCGATGGTCGATGTCTACATCTCGTACCTGCGCCGCAAACTGCATGTCGACGGCCACCCCGACCCGATCCAGACCGTGCGCGGCGTCGGCTATCGGCTCGAGGCCGGCGATGTTTAGCGGCCTGCGCATACGCCTGACGCTGCTCTACCTGCTGGCGACGCTGGCATTGATCGGGCTGAACGGCGCCGGCGCGTACTGGCTGCTCGACGCCTACTTTCAGCGCACCACCGACCTGGCGCTGGCGTTCCGCATGGCGCAGGAGTTTCGCGGCGCCGGCCTCGCGCTGCCAGGCCCGCTGGCCGCCGCCAATACGGCGTGGCTGCGCAGCCACGCCGGCCCGCCGCCGACCCAGCCTTCCCACGAAGAAGACGAAGACCACCATCAGGCCGCCGACACTCGCTACGACGGCGACCTGGCGGCGATCTACGTGCTGCCGCTGAACCGGCGAGGCCAGCTGCTGGCCTCGGTCGACGCCGCCAAGCCGGCAGTGCCCGACCAGGCGGCGGTAGCCGCGGCGCTGGCCGCCGGCCAGGATAGCCGCACGATCACCCTGGCGAGCGGCGCGCGCGTACGCCTGCTGACGTATCGAGTCGACGACGCTGCCCCTGCCAGCGTGCTCCAGCTGGGCCGGTCGCTGTCCGACCAGGACCGCGTGCTCCGGCAGCTAGTGCTGGGCCTGCTGATCTTAGGCGCCAGCAGCGCGGTGCTGCTCGCCGCAGTGTGCTGGTGGCTGGCCGGCCGCACGCTGCGCCCGACGCAGGCAGCCTGGGCGCGCCAGCAGCAGTTCGTCGCCAACGCCAGCCACGAGCTGCGCGCCCCGCTCACGCTGCTGCGCGCCAGCGCCGAGGTGGCGCTGCGCAGCCTGCCCGCCGCCGACACCGATCGGCGCGAGCTGCTGAACGATGTGCTGCACGAAAGCGACCACATGAACCAGCTGGTCGACGACCTGCTGCTGCTTTCGCGGCTCGACGCCGGCCAGCTCACCTTCGAGCACGGCCCCGTCGACATAGCCACGCTGATCGACGGCGTGCGCCGCCAGGTCGGGCGGGTCGCCGACGAGCGCAAGGTGCGGCTCGAGGGCCAGGGCAGCGGCATGGCCCAGGCCGACCAGATGCGGCTGCGCCAAGTGCTGCTGATCGTGCTCGACAACGCGCTGCGCCACACCCCGCCGGGCGGCAGCATCAGCATCTCGGGCCGCGTCAGCAACGCCACTGCCGAGCTGCGCGTCAGCGACACCGGCAGCGGCATCGCGCCCGAGCACCTGCCGCACGTCTTCGAGCGCTTCTACCGTGGCGGCGCGGCGCGCGGCAGCGATGGGCACGGCAATGGGCTCGGCCTCTCGATCGCTCGCGCGCTGGTCGAGGGCCAGCACGGCCATATCGCGATCGAAAGCCAGCTTGCGCGCGGCACCAGCGTGACGATCACGCTGCCGGGCGTCAGCGCGGCGCATCCCGTCGGCGCCCAGGCCGATGCCTAGCCGGCAGCCTCATCCGAGAAAAGCGCGAGGCACTGGCCGGTCTTTGGTATGCCCTGCCCGGCTTTGCCGGGCAGGGCATACCAAAAGAAGTTCGGGGGCGGCGAAGCCGCCCCCGAACCCGTGCATAGAAACAACCAGGCGAAGCCACAGCTAATCGACGAAATCGCGAATAAATGAATAGATAAAGCGCTCGGCGCTGCGGCGGCCCTGGATCACATCCCACAGGCCCTTGGCCAGCGGCGCGGGCACGTGCAGCTTCTCGGCCACCATCAGAATCGTCTGGATCGTATTGTAGCCCTCGGGCAGCACGCCCATCTGCCGCTCGATCGCGTCGATCGCGAGGCCGCTGGCCAGCAGCACGCCCAGCCGCCGGAGGTACGCAAAGCTCTCGGGGCGCGCGCCCAGGCTCACGCCGATCCGCGTCATCTCTTCGAGCGCCAGCGTCAGGTATACCGAGCGAAAGTTCACGCTCTCGATCCGCTGGCCGTCGAACATCCCCAGGCCGATCACATACGCATTCTTCAAGATCCCGCCCAGCTCGACGCCAATGGTGTCGTCGGAGAAGCGCACGCGAAAGTGCTCGTTGTCGAGCGCGCGCGCCACTAGCAGCAGGTCGCTAGTGCTCGGCCCGGCGATCACCACCACCGTCGGCAGCCCGGCCGCAAACTCGTTGGCGATCGACGGCCCCGAGAGCATGACCTTGCGGTGAGCCGGGAAGAGCTGCGCCAGCGTCTGAAACGACGTCAGCCCGGTGGTGCGATCGATGCCTTTGGCCAGGTTCACCAGCAGCGTGGATGCGCTCGCCCATGCGCGGGCCGGGGCAAGCGTAGCCGAAAGAAACGCCGACGGCAGCGCCACAAACACGATCTCGGCCTGGCCAAACACCTCGGCCAGCGCGGTTGTCGCGCGCAGGCGCGGGCTGAGCGCAACGCCCGGCAGAAAGCGCGTGTTGGCGTGCGACGCGTTGATCTCGCCCACCACCGGCGCCTGATATTCCCAGCCAAGCACATCGTGGCCATTGGCGGCGATCAGGTTCGCCACGGCGGTGCCCAGGTTGCCCAGGCCAACAATGCCGATCTGCATAGCTGCTTACTCACCGTTACAAAGCCGCGACTACGCCGCCATGCGCGCCAGGTCGCGCTCGAGCCGCGGGTACACCACCAGCAGCGCCGCCAGGCCCACCAGCGCCCCGGTGAACATGCGCAGCCAGAAGTTCGGCGTGCCGATCGCATCGCCGCCGCCGCGCCAGCCCAGCCCAAGCACGTCGTCGAGCAAGTGCGAGCCGCCATCCAGCGCGATCGGCAGCAGCAGCAGCCCGGCTAGCC
Organism: uncultured Kouleothrix sp.; assembly: GCA_937858455.1. Classification (GTDB taxonomy): domain Bacteria; phylum Chloroflexota; class Chloroflexia; order Chloroflexales; family Roseiflexaceae; genus Kouleothrix. Next base: position 2,536 of record CALLYN010000680.1, on the reverse strand, counting down.
GCAGCGAGCGCGGCGGCAGCCAGCGGCGCAGCGCTGCGAACAGCAGCCCGCCAACCGCGATCGAGGTGTACATCGCCGTGCAGCGGTGGCAGAACGCGACCTGGTGCCCCAGGCACACAAACGAGCGCGCGGCGAGCTGGTGGCACAGCGGCGTGTACAGCCGAAACAGCAGATCGCCCAGTAGCGGGTGGCCGCTGGCCTTCGCGAGCGGCGAAAGCCACGGCAGCCCCGCGTAGAGCACCGCGCCCGAGTTCAGCAGCAGCAGCCAGTGCCGCAGCCCCCACTGCGCCGCCCGCTCGAGCGAGCGAGCCGCTGGGGAGGCGATTGGAGCTTTCGCCATATGTCCTCTTCTGAATTCTGTGCCATAATACCACACGCGCCGGGCGCGACATCTTCCCGAAGCCGTGCAAAGTGCCTGCGGCAGCACGGTACTTTTCTGCCGAAAGCTGAGCACGCCAACTGCGTTTGTCCTACTTCTTTGAGTGATGCTCTGCCGGCAAAGCCGGGCAGAGCATCACTCAAAGAAAGCGAGCAAAAAGAAAGCGAACAAACGGAGGTGGCATGAAACGCGCCGCAATGATCCTGGCAATTGTGCTGATCGCGCTCAGCGCCTGGCTGCGGCCGGGCTGGTGGGCCGCAGCAATGGGCGCGCTCAACGCCGGCTCGATCGCCGCAATCGCCGCGTATGTGCGCGGCTTCGGCCTGTGGGCGCCGGCGATCAGCCTGCTGCTGATGCTGCTGCAGTCGGTGATCGCGCCGCTGCCCGGCTCGCTCGTCGCGGCGACCAACGGCGTGGTGTTTGGCATCTGGTGGGGCACGCTGCTCTCGTGGGCGGGCGGCATGCTCGGCGCGAGCGCGGCATTCTGGCTTGCGCGGCTGTTCGGCCACGCGCTGGTGGCGCGCGCGATCGGCCAGGGGAACATCGAGCGGCTCGGCCAGTTCGGCGCCGAGCGCGGCTTCTGGGTGGTGCTGATCGCCAGGCTCACGCCGATCGTCTCGTTTGACCTGATCAGCTACCTCGCGGGCCTCAGCAGCATTGGCTTCAGCCGCTTCATGCTCGCCACCGCCGTTGGCATGCTTCCCGGCACCTTCGCCTGGACGGCCCTCGGCCACGATCTGCTGCTGGCCGAGACCACCACGTGGCGCGTGTCGCTGTTCGCGCTGTTCGCAGTGGTGGCAACGCTGGCCGGCCTGTGGTGGCGCCGCCGCCTGGCGCGTACGCCCAGCTAGCCCCTATTCTTTCCAAATAGCCACGAAGACTCGAAGACGCGAAGAATATGGAGCCTCCGATCGCCTGCGCGTCTTTGAGTCTTGGCGGCAACCTTCCGCTGGCCTTGGTATTTGAAAGGTAGTGCAGCGAGCCCGGCGCGCATACGAGGCGCAAAGGCACCCTGCGCCTGCGCAGCCCTCGGCGGCTTTTCGGGCGGCTCCGCTACTGCACATCCTCGGGCGGCGGCTCGCCAAGCGCCTGGCCCCACTCCAGCCCTTTCACAAAGCGAAATGCGTCGCGATGGCGCTTGAGCCCGCGCAGCCGGGAAACGCCACCGCGCGCCGAGACGGTTGCCTCGGCGTAGGCTTTGTTGCTGGCTGGCTCGCGGATGACCCGGCCCCAGATCGGCGTGGGCGCGGCGAAGCGCGCCATGGCAGCGTAGGCAAACTTGCTGTCTTCCCACTGCGAGGGCGCGGCGCGGGCGCGGCGCTGAAACTCGGGGCGCACGAGCCTCTGCGGGAAGTGGCACCAGTCGTCGCGCAGCGGGCACGGCTCGTCGTGGGCGCACGGCGCGATCGTGTGCGCCCCGCCGGCCAGCAGGGCATCCCGCGCCGCGCGCACGACTTCGAAGGCCGCAGCGGTACCCGGCTCAACGATCAGCAGCACGCCAGCGGTGGCGGCCCATGCCTGCTCGACCACCCGCTGCCGGTCGATCGAGTCGAGCTCATTCAGCACGTGCCCGAGCAGCACCAGGTCGTAGCGCGCGCTGGCCTCGAAAGCCCGCAGGTCGGCCTGCTCCCAGCGCGCCTCGCGCACTGCGGCCAGGTCACTTCCGCGCGACAGCGCGCGCCCCAGGCTCAGCAGCGCAGGCTCGCGCTCATAGGCGCGCATCGCGCCGATCGCCGGCCACTGCGCCCCGGCGGCCCAAAGCGCGGTTCCTGGGCCGCTGCCTAGGTCGAGCAGCGTAGCTGGCTGCCAGCCAGCCAACCGCGCCGCAGTCGCGGCCAGCGCGCCGCGCAGCTGTGCGTACGTCGCCGGCATGATCAGCGCGGCATAGCCCAACGCCTGATCGGCGCCGGTCGCCAGCGGCTGCCGGTTGGGCGGGCGCGCGCCGCGATAGCGCTCGCTCAGGTCGTGGGCCGCGCGCATCCAGCGCTGCGCCGGCACCTCCGCCAGCGCGCGCTCGATCGCCATGCGCAGGTCGGCGGGCAGCTCCAGCATACGGCCAGGTTGTAGCGCGTCTGTCATAGAACCAACAACCAAGAATACATATTCGCTTGATTACGTACACTTTGGTGGGGGTTTGGGGGCGGCTTCGCCGCCCCC
>CALLYN010000679.1 GCA_937858455.1 uncultured Kouleothrix sp. | reverse complement strand
GTCATCGCTCGATTGGCAAGGGAAGATATACGCTGTTTCGCGAACGGGTCTCCTGCCGTTGCCGCATTTTCATGGCATCGCCTATCCCGATTTTCCGCCGGCGGACCCAACGACGATCTCACCCAAATCACCGGCACCGAACTCAGCCTCAACCCGGTCGGCGGCGTGGCCGATTGGGTGTCGGTCTCCCCGAACCACAATTTCACCGAGGGCGGTGAATTCACGGTCGAGTTCGACGCCGACCCCACACCCACGCCGCGTGCGCGCCGCGCCACCATCGCCGGCCTGAACGGCGCGCCCGGCTGGCTGCACGTCACCCCCGCGTTCGACAGCCCGACGCGCGCGATTCAGCTGGCCGACGGCATGCAGGTAACCCTGCGCGAGCAGCAGCAGGTCGACGCCAACAACACGCGCTGGCAGCTGATCGAGGCCGGCGGCTACGAGGGCTGGTGCCCCGAGGCGAACCTGGCGATCGGGCCATAGGCGCGAATAGTGCTACGCCTGGTAGCGCTTAAGGATCAGCGCGGAGTTATGGCCGCCCAGGCCGATCGAGTTCGAGAGCGCCACGTCGACGTGCGCCTCGCGCGCCACATTCGGCACATAGTCCAGATCGCAGGCTGGGTCGGGCTGCTGGAGGTTGATCGTTGGCGGGATGCGGCCGTCGTGCACGGCCAGCGCGCAGATCAGCGCCTCGACCGAGCCCGCCGCGCCCATGAGGTGGCCGAGCATCGACTTGGTGGAGCTGACCGCCAGGCGGTAGGCGTGGTCGCCGAACACGGTTTTGATCGCCTGGGTCTCGGCCGAGTCGTTCAGCGGCGTGCCGGTGCCGTGCGCGTTGATATAGCTCACCTGGTCGGGGCGCAGGCCCGACTTGCGCAGCGCCATCTTCATGGCGCGCGCCGCGCCGGCGCCGGTCTCGTCGGCGGCGATCATGTCGAGCGCGTCGGCGCTATTGCCATAGCCGACGATCTCGGCGACGATCGGCGCATTGCGCGCCAGCGCGTGGTCGAGGCTTTCGAGGATGAGCGCAGCCGCGCCTTCGGAGAGAATAAAGCCGCTGCGGCGCGCGTCGAACGGCTTGCATGCCAGCTCGGGGTGCTCGTTATCTTCGGCGAGGCCGCGCATGGTGGTGAACGACGCCACGATCGTCGGGTGGATCGGCGCCTCGCTGCTGCCCGTCACAATCACCTCGGCATCGCCGCGCCGCACTGTCTCGTAGGCCTCGCCGACGTTATGGCCGCCGGTGGAGCAGGCCGCAGTGACGGCCATATTCGGCCCTTGCGCGCCCAGCTGAATGGCGATATAGCCGCTGGCGGCATCGGGGATCATATTGGCGATCAGCGTAGGCGCCACGCGCCGGTGGCCGCGCTCGCGGTACACATCGTGGTTCTCGAAGATCAGGTCGAGCCCGCCCGAGCCAGTGCCGTAGATCACGCCGACCTGCTCAGGGTCTTCCTGGGCCATGTCGAGCCGGGCCGCGCGCACCGCCTCGAGCACCGCGTTCAGCGCGTAGCGAGTGTAGAGCGACTGCCGCCGGGCTTCGCGCGGCTCGACGCTCGGGTCGAGCGCAAAGCCCTTGACCTCGCCGGCGATACGGATGGGCATAGCCGAAGCATCGAAGCGCGTGATCGGCCCAACCCCGCTGGTGCCGCTCAGCAGCGCGCGCCACATCGTCGGCACGTCGTTCCCCACAGGCGTGACGGCGCCAAGGCCGGTGATCACAACACGGCGCATATATTCCTCCAGGATCAGAACGCATGAGGCACGCGCCGCAGGGCGGCTCTCGCCCTGCGGCGTAGCGATACTCGGGCTAGTCGCCGCTCGCCAGCAGCTTCACCACGTCGGCATCGGTGAGCGTCACCGGCTTGGCCTCGGGCGTAATGCGCTTGATCAGGCCCGAGAGCACCTGCTTCGGCCCGATCTCGACGATCGTGTCGACGCCCTCCGAGACCATCGCCTGCACCGAGCGCGTCCACTGCACTGGGCGTGTCAGCTGCTCGGACAGCTCGGCGCGCAGCTCGTCGACGGTCGTGAGCGCCTGGGCGCTGATATTGGCGATCAGCGGCACCTGCGGCGGGCGGAAGTGAATGCGGTTGATCAGCTCGGTGAAATGGAGCGAGGCCTGCTGCATGAGTGGCGAGTGCGAGGCGATGCTCACGGCCAGGCGCTGCACCATGCGCGCGCCGCGAGCCTTGGCCAGCTCCATAGCGCGCTGCAGCGCGGCAACCTCGCCCGAGAGCACCGTCTGGCCGGGCGAGTTGGCGTTTGCCAGCGTCACCACGCCTTCGGACTGCGCCTCTTGCACTACCTCGGCAAGCGTGTGCTCGTCGAGGCCGATCACCGCAGCCATGCCGCCGGGGCGCTGCTCGCCCGACTCTTTCATCAGGCGCCCGCGCTCGCGCACGAGCTTGAGCGCATCTTCGAAATCGAGCACGCCGGCAGCCACCAGCGCGGTGAATTCGCCCATGCTGTGGCCAGCCACGAGCTTGGGTGTACCCAGGTAACCAAGCGGGCCAAAGCGCTCTTTGAGCGCCTCGAGGCAGGCAATGCTGACGGTCAGGATCGCGGGCTGGGCGTTATAGGTATCGTCGAGCTCGTCCTGCGGGCCTTCGAAACATAGGGCCGAGAGCGGAAAACCGAGCACCGCGTCGGCCTTGTCGAAGATGCGCCGGGCGGCGGGTGAGGCATCGTAGAGCTGCTTGCCCATCCCCACGTACTGCGATCCCTGGCCGGGGAAGACGAAGGCGATCCGAGCCTTCATCGAATTGAGGATGTCCAAACTTCCCCTCCTGATGATATGGGCCATTTATCGGCGCCCGCATCATCACGGGCTATCACGCTTTACGACGCTGTAAACACGATTGAATACAAAAACTGGCAGAGTATAGCAAGCGGCATTACGCTTGTCAAATCGCAGCCCAGGCGCGGGCACGCCAGCCTGTGGTATAATTCTTGATAGATCAATGATTGATGGGTCAATTATTGCTCGCGCATTCGGCTAGGTGTTCGCCTGTATCGGAGCGCGGAAAACCGCACACAAGGTGGCTGAGCGGCATGGCCGCAGGCAGCACCAGCCCACGGCGCGTGTGCGTAACCTGGATCACGACAGGATGTTCTGAGGAGATCATGGCAGCACAATCAGAGAAGCTTGTTCCCCCGGCCCGCTCGCTCGAGCAGGGCATGAGCGGCCTGCCCGCGCTACTGGCGATGATCGGCATCGCGCTGACAGTGCTGCTCTCGGCGCTCGACCAGACGATCGTCGGCACGGCGCTGCCGCGGATCGTCGCCGAGCTGCACGGCTTCGAGGTGTACGCCTGGGTGGCGACCTCGTACCTGCTGACGTCGACGGTGATGGTGCCGATCATGGGCAAGCTGGGCGACCTCTACGGCCGCAAGCCGTTTTTGCTCGCGGCGATCACGGTGTTTGTAGCGGCGTCGCTGGCCTGCGGCGCGGCCAACAGCATGCTGTTTCTCATTCTGGCGCGCGGCGTGCAGGGCATTGGCGCCGGCATGCTCCAGGCCACCGCGTTTACCAGCGTCGGCGATATGTTTCCACAGCCCGAGCGCCGCGCGCGCTGGCAGGGCATCCTCACCAGCACCTTTGGCCTGGCGAGTGTGGTTGGCCCAAGCCTGGGCGGCATCATGACCGATACGCTTGGCTGGCGCTCGGTATTTTATGTAAATCTCCCGGTCGGCATCCTGGCAATCGCGGTGCTGACGCTCACACTGCCTGGCAACCTTTCGCCACGCACGCCGAATGCGCGCATCGACTGGGCCGGCGCGGCGCTGATCACCGCGGCGGTAAGCGCGTTCTTGCTGGCGGTAGAGTGGGGTGGCGGGCAGATGCCCTGGGGTTCGCCGACAATCGTAGGGCTGCTGGCGGGCAGCGCGCTGCTGCTAGCGGCGTTTGTGTGGGTCGAACGGCACGCGCCCGAGCCGCTGATGCCGCTCGACCTGTTTCAGATCCGCACGGTAGCGATCTGCTGCCTGATCTCGCTGCTGATCGGCTTCGCGCTGTTCGGCCTGGTGTTCTACACGCCGCTGCTCGCGCAGGGCGCGCTGCGGCTGAGCGCCAGCCAAGCCGGCGCGCTGCTGACGCCGCTGGTAACGAGCATGGCGGTTGGTTCGCTGCTCAGCGGCCAGCTGTTCGCGCGGATCGGCCGGGCGCCATTGCTGATGACCATCGGCGCGCTCGTGCTCAACGCTGGCGCACTGCTGCTCACGCGGGTATCGCTGTCGATCAACCACCTGCTGCTGGGCATCGAGCTGGGGATGTGCGGCCTGGGCGTGGGCATGCTGCTGCCAATGCTGACGATCCTGGTGCAATCGACGGTGCCGCGCCACCGGCTGGGCGTCGGCACTTCCACCATCCAGTTTCTGCGGCTGATCGGCAGCACGCTTGGCACGGCGATCGTGGGCGCGCTGGTGAACGGCCTGTTTGTGGCACGCCTCAGCGCGGCCGAGCCGGCCGGCACCGACCCGCGGCTGGCGGCGGCGCTGCACGACCCGCAGGCGCTGAT
>CALLYN010000678.1 GCA_937858455.1 uncultured Kouleothrix sp. | reverse complement strand
AGCAGCAGCAGGCCCAGGCTGTGGCCGCGCCGCCGCCGGCCGCCCCCAGCGACACTGCGGGCGAGGTGATCGAGCGAGTGCCGCTTGCCGGCGTACGCGGCGTGATCGCCGGGCGCATGCTCGCCAGCGCCCAGGCCACCGCGCGCGTCACGCTGTTCACCGAAGTCGACGCGACCGAGTTTGTAGCGGTGATGCACCGGCTGCGCGCGCGCGTGCGCCAGGAGTGGGGCTTCCCGCCGGCCTACAGCCACGTCGTCGCCAAGATCGCCGCCGCGGGGCTGCGCAAGTACCCGTACCTGAACGCGCGCGTCGCCGGCGACGCGATTGAGCGGCTGGCGCGCGTCAACATCGGCATGGCCGTCGACAGCGAGCGCGGCCTGATCGTGCCGGTGCTGCACGACGCCGACCGGGCGACGCTGCGCGAGCTGGGCGCGCGCATGACCGACCTGCTCGACCAGATCAAGCACAACCGCATTCGCCCGGCCGACCTGAGCGGCGGCACGTTTACGATCAGCGACCTGAGCGCCACCGACGTAGACGCGTTCACGCCGATCATCAACCTGCCCGAGGCTGCCATCCTCGGCCTTGGCCGGATCGTCGAGAAGCCGGTGGTGCGCGACGGCCAGGTGGTGCCACGCAGCATGTGGTCGCTCAGCCTGGCGTTCGACCACCGCGTGACCGACGGGGCGCCGGCAGCGAAGTTCTTGCGCTTCCTGAAGGAGCGCATCGAGGAGCCGTACCTGCTGATCGGCGAGTGAGCCCGGCGCTCAGTACTGCGCAAGCGACGGCATCGCCACGCGGTTCGAGCCGCACGAGGCCCGCACGATCAGCTCGGACGCCAGCACGACATGGCGGCGCTGCTCGCTGCCGCGGCCGTCGATGCGGTCGAGCAGCAGCTGCGTGGCCAGCGTGCCAAAGCTTTCGGCGGGCTGCACCATAGCGGTAAGAAACGGAAACAGCAGCGAGGCGTACTCGATATCGTCGAAGCACGCGAGCGCGAAATCGCGCGGCACCTCGAGCCCGCGCTCGCGCAGCGCCAGCACCACCCCCACCGCCACCACATTGTTCACCGCCAGCAGCGCCGTCGGCAGGGTAGGCAGCTCGAGCATGCGCTGCGCGGCCTGGTAGCCGCCGGTGATCTCGTAGCGCGAGTGGATCTCGAGCGCCGGATCCCACGCCAGCCCGGCGCCCTGCAGCCCCTGGCGATAGCCCTGCACGCGGTCGCGCGTGGTAGAGATCTCGGGCTCGCCGCCGAGCAGTGCGATGCGGCTATGCCCCAGCCGCACCAGGTGCTCGACCAGCTGCCGCGCCGAGCCGACGCTGTCGCCCTGCACCAGGTCGCACTCCATACCCGCCACGGCGCGGTCGAGCAGCACAAACGGCACGCCGTGGCGCTGGATGATGCGCATGTGGCGCAGCGACCGGTCGTTGGCCGGGGCGATCAGAATACCCTCGACGCGGTGGGCCAGCATTTCCTGAACATACTCGTGCTCGCGCTCGAGATCGCTCTCGGTGTTGCACAGGATCACGCGATAGCCGGCGCGGCGGGCGACATTCTCGGCGCCGCGCACGATCAGCGTGAAAAATGGGTTGGCCACGTCCGGCACAATCAGCGCCAGCGTGCCGGCTTTCTGGCGCGAAAGGCCGCGCGCCAGGCTGTTGGGCACATAGCCAAGCTCGGCGATTGCCTGCTCGACGCGCGTGCGCGTCTCGGCGCGCACGCGCTGGCTGCCGTTGATGACGCGCGAGACCGTCATTGGCGAGACGCCAGCGTGCTCGGCCACTTCATTGATCGTGACGGCCATGGTATCGCTCTGCTTTTGCAACGTCCACGAGGTGCACGGACGGCGCTGGTGTTTTTGCCGAAGCGGATGCGTGCTGCCCGGCAAACGCCGGAGCAAAACAGTCGAGGGGCGTACCGCCAGCCGAGGCTCGCTCCGAACCGGGCGCGTACCAGCGCCGAGGCTGTTCGTGATAACGATAACACTGTGTGCGCACATTGTAGCGCAGCTTTTTTGGCTGGTCAAGTAAAAAACCGTATTGACAGATGGGAACAGGCGATGATAGAATGGTAGCGTTACCACGACCTATCTTTTATTGTGTCGGTAGTTTACCGCAGCGCGTCAGGCCGTATGCACGTACAGCCCTGAGCCGTGGCGTGCTTGCATAAGCTCGTATGCGCAGCCGAATGCCGGCGAACAGTTTGCCGCGCGTTGGCTTTGCTATGCTCGTTTACAGGGCAAGGAAGGAGGTACGGCCCAGATCAACCCCGGCGTCGTTCACTGCGAAATCAGCCTACGAGGAGGTAATTTGTGCGAAGTGGCAAACACGTACCTGCAGGCTCCCTGTTCGCTTTGATGCTTGTGCTGGCGTTTGTGCTCACCGCCTGTGGCGGCGGCGCGCCGGCCGCGCCCGCACCCACCGCCGCGCCCG
>CALLYN010000677.1 GCA_937858455.1 uncultured Kouleothrix sp. | reverse complement strand
TCTTTCGCAATACGAAAATCGGCACCAAGTCAACGATACCAAGACACAACGAAATTAACGAGGTTTTGGTCGCAAAGATCTGTAAGGATCTCGAGATCCCCAAACCATCATAACAACGCCGGCGGAGTATTCCGCCGGCGTTGTGGTATGTGCGACGCCGGTGCTATACTTTTGCCGGAACACAAAAGTTGCCCATGGGCAACTGCGCCTTACGCCTCCCCTGGCCGCGGCACCCTCATGACGTGGCGCGGTGCACTGCCCGCCTCGCCCCTGCCTCCCCCATCTGGCCCTACCCCACCAAACCGGGCGTTGCCGCCCTGCAACTATTACAAATAGCGCACCACGTTGTACAACACTATTGCGAACTCTTATAGATCGTGCTAGCATATCCCCACGCTGTCGCACAGGTGTTCGCCCTGCCGCCTCGCCTGTGCCCCATACCGCCCCGGCGTTGCCACTCTCTGCCGCCCCACGCCTGCGCGGCAGCGCACCGCCCCAGCAGCGACCCTGTATGCCCGACTTCCGTTCCGACATCCGCCACTGGCCCACCGCCGCCGCGTTGGCTGCGCATCTCGCGCAGTACGACCCGGCGATCTGTGGTTGGGCGCGCGGACTCACCTATCACCATACGATTGTGCCGACGGCGGCGCAGTGGCGCGGCTACAGCACCATGCAGGGGCTGGAGACATTCTACGCGAGCAAGGGCTGGAGCGCCGGGCCGCATTTGTTCATCGCGCCAGACGGCATCTGGCAGCTCACGCCGCTCAATGTGCCGGGCATTCACGCCGGGCGGTGTAATGCCGATCATTGGGGCATTGAGGTCTGCGGGAACTACGACGCCGCGCCCTGGCCGCAGAGTCTGGCCGAGTTAGCGCTCGGCGCGGGCGCGGCGCTGCTGCGCTGGCGCGGGTTGCCCGTGAATGAGACAACCGTCACAGGGCACCGCGAGTGCCTGAATAATAAATCGTGCCCCGGCCGCGCCATCCAGCTGCCCGCCGTGCGCGCGGCACTGGCCCAGCGGCTGACCTCATCTACCGCATCACTGACCCGCGACGCGGCGCTCCTGTCGGCGCCGCGTTGCACCCAGGCTCAGGCCCTGGCGTATCTCACCCAGCGCGCGACGGGTGAGTACACCAGGGCTGACCTGGCGCTCTCCATCCTGCCGGCGTATTGGAGCACCTGCGCCACCGTCGGCATCGACCCGTGCCTGGCCGTAGCGCAGATGATTCTCGAAACTGGAAACCTCACGAGCTGGTGGGCGCAGCGGCCGCGCCGGAACCCGGCCGGGATCGGCGTCACCAGCGTGACCAGCGCAATCCGCCCGATCGGGGGGAGCTGGGCCCAGGACGGGCCGATCTGGCGGGAGGGCGTGTCGTTCGCCGACTGGGCGAATGGCAGCGTGCCCGCGCACGTCGGCCGGCTGCTGGCCTATGCGACCGCGCCGGCCGATCGCACGCCCGCACAGCGTGACCTGGTGCGCCGGGCGATGACCGCGCGGCCGCTGGCAAACGCGCTGCATGGCGCCGCGCCCACGCTCGCGGGGTTGGACGGTCGCTGGGCCGTGCCGGGCGTGGGCTACGGATTAACGATTGTCCAGATTGCGGAGGATGTTCGGCATGCCTAACCCAGCCAAAACCTTGCGCGAGATCGCTGCGCTGACGAATAACCCTGCAATCCGCGTGCTGGCCGAGCAAATGGCTGGCGAATTGGAACTCCAGCACAACCGCCAAAACAATGAATTCCAGGGCGTGCTGGGGAATGTGGAGCTAGGGATCGATAACCAGCTCAAAGAGCTGCGCCAGGAGATCGCAACGCTGCGCACCGACCAGGAGCACGCGGCCGAGCGCCAGCGCACGATCCTGGAGATGCTGGAGACGCTCCAGGCTGACGTGCGCGCGCTCGCGGATGGGACGCGCTAGGTGTGCCGTACGATCCACTCGCGATGGACGACGAGACACGGCACTTGCTCGAGCTGCACAATATCCTCGAGCACCGCCGACGGCTCTACGAGCAGCAGATCGCGAAATTGGAACCGAACGTGCCGCATGATGTGCGCCTAGGGCTGGCCAGTACGGTGCGCGAGCTCGAGATGGTGGAAGCCAAGCTGCGCCTGCCGCCGATCGGCTTGGAGGTACAGGAGGCCGTCCCTGAGGGCCCGGCGCTCACACTCGAGCTACGGATGCGCCAGCTCGAGCGCGATATGCGGCAGCTGCTCGGCGGCCTGATCGAGGACATCGCAGCGCAACGGGCCGAGTCTGCGATCTGGCGCGAAACGCAGGAAGCCTGGCGCGCGGCGATCGACTCGTGGCGCCGCACTGAGGATCTGGCGCGCCGGCTCGGCCAGCGGCGGACGCTCATCGTTGTCGGCGGCCTGGCGCTAGTGCAGCTCGCAGCACTGTTGCTGATTGTGTGGATTGCGGCAACGCTCCACGCGCATGGGTTATAGGGAGTAACGACATGGATGCAGATCTGTTTGCAACAACCACTGACGTGAACGGAAAGCCCCTTGTGGCCTGGCAAGAGCGCCTCGTGCGCGCCCTGGTTGCCTTCAGCGGCCCCCAGCTGATCGGCGGCACGTCGTTCGAGGTTCAGCAGCGCGTAACGCCGCTGGCCAACGCGCTACTCAAGGCGGGCATGGATGTCGATATCCTGCTCGAACGGATGATGGGGCTGTAGCCCTGTGTATGAGGACGACGACAAAAAGCAGCAGATCGAGCACAGCGAAGGCGATCATGTTGGCTGCATCGTGGTGGCGATCTACGCCGGCGCCGCTGGTGCGGGGCTGGTCACACTTGCCACCATGAGCATCTTGCTCGGCTGGTGGCAGGGCTTGATCGTGATCGCTGTCATTGTGGGCGTGTCGCTCGTATTGTGGGCGCTCATCCGTTTTGGCGCTCATTAACATCTTGATCGCGCTCGCCTTGCTCGGCGGCGAGGCGATGGACGGCTACGCGCCAAGGTACAGCCCCGGCGTGATGGAGCGCGTGGTTCGGCGCCGGGATCTCGCGCCGGCCGCGTGCAACATTTCGAGCGCGTATTATCCGCTCGGCACGTGGGTGTATGTGTGGTCGCACAATCGCCACATCCTACGCTACTGCCGGGTTGCGGACGTGTCGCACCCGCGCGACGTGGCACGGCACCAGCGGACAAAGCGGGTGATTGAGCTGGGGTACACCGAGGCGCAGAGTCTCTGCGGCGATGCGGCGATGCAGGCACCGCCGACCGCGTGCCCGGTGACCGTGGTGCACTTACAGGTGAGTAAGGAGTGAGGCATGCCAAAACGCGGAGATCTTGCACAGCCGGTGTGGATTGACGGCAGCGACGTTCCCTTGTTCGGGCCACAGGGCGCGACTGGTCTGGCGCAGAGCGTGGCGACGAACGACACCAGCGACACGCTGTACGACGGCACGAAAACGCTGACGACCGTGGCGGCGGCAATCGCTGCCAGCCAGGCGATCCGCGAGGCGTGGATCCAGGCCGATCCGGCCAATACGGTGGACATTCTGATCGGCAGCAGCAGCAGCCAGTCAACACGCCTGAAGCCGGGCCAGCCAGTCGTGATTCCTATCAACGATCTTGCCAAGATCTTCGCCAAAGCGGTGACCGGCACGGCGAGTCTGAATTATCTCGGGAGGGCGTGATGGGGTTGCAGATCGGCACGGCACCCATGCCGCCGCGCGGCCGGGCGAAGAACGGCACGGAAAGCCTCGTGCTTCCCGGCGTTGAGCTCAGCGGCGGCCCGGCCACGCTCGCGCCTGGCGCAAACATAATCTATTACTTCCCGATATTCTTCCCAACGGCCACGCTGGTGACAGGTCTCGCGGCCGAGATCGCGACGGCAGCAGCAAGCGCCAAAGCGCGGATGGCGCTGTACGCCTGCAACAATGATCTCACGCCCGGCGCGCTAGTCATAGACGGCGGCGAGGTGGACTGTAGTACCACCGGCGTGAAGGAAGACACGATCAATGTCGTGATGCCGGCCGGCCCCGCGCTGATCGGCTGGAACTGCAACAGCGGCGCGATTCAGGTGCGGTATGCGCGCGGCGGAAGTCAGCAGATGGGCGTTATCCCGACGCTCGGGGCGAACTGGTACCGATCAGAACTGACCGTTGCCAGCGCCTATGGCGCATTTGCCGCGTCAGGCGTAGCCTGGACATCGACCGGCGGGTTTAGCGGCTTGCCGCCGTGGTTTGTGTTCCTACGGGTGTCGCCCTGATGCGCGCCGTGCTGCTGACGCTGCTGCTGTTCGTGCCCTGGCTGGCGTGCGCGCCGGCGGCGGAGGCGCCGCCGCTCTGGACGCCCATCACGGAGGCGTGCGGCCCGCCCGAGGCGATGCAGCAGGAGCAGGC
>CALLYN010000676.1 GCA_937858455.1 uncultured Kouleothrix sp. | reverse complement strand
CGCCGCGGTCGGCCGGGTCCTCGCCCATGCCCCAGGTGCCCTGGCCGAGGGCGGGGACCGCCTCGCCGCCCGGCAGGCGCAGAGTGCGCAAGGGCTAGACGCTCGGGTCGGGGGTGGTGCGCAGGTAGGGCTTGATCTCGGTCACACCCTTGGCGAAGCGCTTCTTCGCCTCCTCGGTCGGGATCGAGTTGAGCACGATCACGTCGCCGCCGGGGGTCCAGTTGACCGGGGTGGCGACCGAGTGCTTGGCGGTCAGCTGCATCGAATCGATGACCCGCAGCAGCTCGTCGAAGTTCCGCCCGGTCGACATCGGGTAGACCAGCACCAGCCGCACCTTCTTGTCCGGGCCGATCACGAACACGTTCCGCACGGTGGCGTTGTCGGCGGGCGTGCGCCCGGCGGCGGTCTCGCCCGCACCGGCGGGCAGCATGTCGTAGAGCTTGGCCACCTTGAGCTCGGGATCGCCGATCATCGGGTAGTTGGGCGCGGTGCCCTGGGTCTCCTCGATGTCCTTGACCCAGCGGTGATGGTCGTCGACCGGGTCGACGCTGATGCCGACGATCTTGACGCCGCGCTTGTCGAACTCCGGCTTGATCCGGGCCATGTAGCCGAGCTCGGTCGTGCAGACGGGTGTGAAGTCCTTGGGGTGGCTGAAGAGGACGCCCCACGAGTCGCCGAGCCACTCGTGGAAGTTGATGGTGCCCTGGGTGGTGGGGGCGGTGAAGTCCGGGGCGGTGTCGCCGAGGCGGATGGCCATGGTGGGTGTACTCCTTCGCGAAGCATCGGGGTGGGTGGCACACCCTAGCGTCAAATCCGACTAGATGAGTCAACAATTCAGATGAGGTTGCAATAGGTGACCAAAAAGTCACATACTGCTGGTCATGGACGACGACGGGGTCTTCAAGGCGCTGGCCGACAGTGGTCGGCGGGCGCTGCTCGATGCCCTGTTCGTCCGTGACGGGCAGTCGGTGCAGTCGCTGTGTGCGGTGCTGCCGAGCATGACCCGCTTCGGCGTGATGAAGCACATCGGGGTGCTGGAGGCCGCCAACCTGGTGACCGCCCAGCGACACGGCCGCACGAAGTTGCACTTCCTCAACCCGATCCCCATCGGTCGGATCGCCGACCGGTGGATCAGCAAGTACGCCCAGCCATACACCAGAGCCCTGCTCGACCTCGCCGACGACCTCGAACGACCGTCGGCCTGACCGCCAAGGAGAACCCATGGCCGCCACCGCCCACCTCTACCAGATCTTCATCCGAGCCACTCCCGACGAGGTGTGGCAGGCCATCACCGACCCGACGTGGACGGCTCGCTACTTCCACGGGACGGCGTTCCACTCCAGCCTCCAACCGGGTAGCCCGATGGGCTACACCCTGGACGACCGAACGGTCGTGACGGGAACCGTGGAGGTGGCCGAACCACCGCACCGGCTGGTGACCACCTGGCAGTTCGTCGACAACCCGGCCCTGGCGGAGGAGCCGCCCAGCCGGGTGGAGTGGCTGATCGAGCCGGCCGGCGACGGGCTGACCCGGGTGCGCGTCGCCCATCGTGACCTGGCCCGCAGCCCGCAGACCTGGGCGATGGTGAAGGACGGCTGGGCGTGGATCCTCGACGCCATGAAGTCGCTGATCGAGACGGGTGAGCCGCTGCCCGACTGGGCCGAGCGTTCCGCGGCCCGCGCCGGTGACGATGACGTGGAGGGCGAGTGGCACCGGGCTCAGGCGATCACCGCCAACAACTCCACCTGGGACATGATCACGGCCGAGCGCACACCGGACAACGACGAGGAGATGCTGCGCCGGGCCTACGCCGCGGCGTATCACTGGGCGCGTGCTGCCGGGAGGGCGCCGGCCAACGAGGTCAGGGCTCGGTACCTGCTGGCCAAGGCCCACCTGCTGGCCGGCGATGCCCACGCTGCGGCGCGCTACGCCGACTCGTGCCACGACGGGTGCGTGGAGCACGGTCTCGCCGACTTCGACCTGGCGTACGCCCTGGAGATGCAGGCGCGCAGCGCGCTGGCGCTGGGGGAGACCGCCCGCGGTCACGCCCTGTGGGCCCAGGCCAAGGCGGTGCCGATCGCCGACCCGGAGGATCAGGCCATCGTCGACGCCGATTTCGCCGACGCCCCGGCCGGTTAGTTCACGGGGCGCCCGGAGCGCTGCAACGTCTGACTAACTCTGCCCGGCGGGCATCGTTCCCACCAGCGGCTGGGTGGCGGGCGGCGCGGTGTCCGGTGAGGTCGGGACGGGCGCCGGCAGTTCGCTGATGGCCACGAAGCCGGTGTTGAACGCTGCGACGTCGTCGGCCGGCGGCGCCACGGCATCGGGTGGGGGCAGTGGCTCGGCAAGCTCAGGGGCTTCGAGGGTAGCGGCGGGTGTGGCAAGAATTTCGGCACGAGCAGGCGGCGTATCGAGCTGCACCAAACCCTGACGGATGGCGTACACCGTCGCCTCGGTGCGCGAAGCAGCGCCGATCTTCTCGAAAATATTGCGCAGGTGAACCTTGACCGTGTTGATGCTGATGTTCAGCTGGTTAGCGATCTGCTGATTCGTCGCACCCATGGCGACAAGGCGCAGAATATCGCGCTCGCGCTCGCTGATTTGTGCGGATTCGCTCGACATACGCTCCGATGTCATGTGTATCTCCGCACCGAATCATAGCATGATCGCCAGGGCGTCGCAAGGGAAGCGCGGGCTACGAGTCGCCTGCCGCCGGCGCGGTCGCGACCGCATCGGGCTCGCCGCCGGGATCATCGGCCGGCGCAGGTACCTTGGCCGCAGGCGGCGGCAGCGCGCGCCGGTGGTTGATCACCAGGCCGGCAACGCCGATCGCCAGCAGCAGCAGGCTGACGATCTGGGCGGTGCGCAGCGCGCCGCCGCACTCGCCGCCGATGCCGTTGGTGCACAGGCTGTCGGTGCGTAGCCCCTCGATCCAGAAGCGGCCCAGGCCATACCAGATCGCGTAGAACAGCGCGATATCGCCGGTGCGCAGCCAGCCGCGCAGCCGTCGCTCGAGCCACAGCAGCAGGCCCACGCCAACAATATTCCAGATCGACTCGTACAAGAAGGTGGCGTGGAACAGCGTAGCGGGCGGGTACTTCGCCATATCGTCGTAGGGCGGCAGCCGCCGGTCGGCGTCGATCGTGACGCCGACGGGCAGGCTGGTGGGCCGGCCGTAGGCTTCCTGGTTCATAAAGTTGCCCCAGCGGCCGATCGACTGGGCCAGCAGAAAGCCAGGCATGCAGATATCGAGGAATTCGATCAGCGGCAGCCTGTTGCGCCGGGTGTAGATCAGCGCCGCCAGGATCGCGCCGATCAGCGCGCCGTGGATCGCCAGCCCGCCTTTGGTAGTGTTGATCAGATCGAACCACGGCCGCCCGGCGAAGCTGGGCCACTCGAATATCACATAGTAGATCCGCGCCCCGGCAATGCCGAGCACCATCCCCAGCAGCAGCAGGTTCCAGATATGCTCGGGGTTATAGCCGCGCTGCTCGGCGCGCCGCGAGGCCAGCCAGCCCGCCAGCATCGCGCCGCCGACGATCAGCACACCATACCAACGCACCGCCAGCGGTATGCCGAACAGCGTGGTATTGATGAGAAAGGGATCGCCGGGTGGGTGAAGTGGAAACATAGGCTCGCTCATTCCTATCGCGCGTACAACGGCCCGTATTGTACGCCCCGGCTCCGGCGCTGTCAAAGCTGCGCGTGCTGGGTCGCGGCGCATGCATGGTACAATACCGGCTGTATGACGCAGTATCAGGCCTACGCGCCTTTCTACGATATCACCGGCCAGATCCGCTTCGCTGTGCTGATGGCGCAGTATCTACGCGAGATCCTGGGCCGCCACCCGGCGCCGCGCCGCCGCGCGCTCGACCTAGCCTGTGGCACCGGCACGCTGGCGCTTATGCTGGCCGACGACGGCTGGGACGTCGTTGGGCTCGACGTGTCGGAGGCGATGCTCGGCCAGGCCCGCGCCAAGGCCGCGAACCTCGATACGCCGGGTAGCGCCGCGTTCGTATGCGGCGATATGCGCGACATCGGCGCGGCGGTTGACGCCGCGGGGGGGGGGCCCCCGCCGCAGCAGTTCGGCCTGGCGACGTGCGTGTACGACAGCCTGAACTACCTGCTGGCCGAGCACGAGCTAGCGGCGTGCTTCGCCGGCGCCGCCGGGGCGCTCGCGCCACACGGGCTGTTCGTGCTTGATCTCAATACGCGCTACTTCCTCGAGTACGACTGGGGCGAGTGCGAGGTGATCGAGATGCCGGGCTTTGTGCAGGTGTCGCAGAGCCACTTCGATCCAGCCACAGCCTGCTCGACGATGCTGCTGACCGGGTTCGTGGGCGACGATGCGCAGGGCTACGTGCGCTTCGACGAGACGCACGTCGAGCGCGCCTACGAGCCAGCCGAAGTCGAGCGATTGCTTGCGGACGCCGGCTTCGCGATCGAGGCCAGCTACGACTGTTTCACATTCCAGCCGGTGAGCGAGCGTACCCAGCGGATCGCCTGGGTGGCACGCAAGCGCGAGCCGTGAGGCGCGGCGCCCGCGCGGCTTTCCGGGCGCCAGCCGCGAGCCCCGCGAACGGAGCGAGCCTTGAACAAAGTCGTGATCATCACAACCGGCGGCACGATCGCCATGAAGCGCGGCCCGATGGTGGGTGGCGCGGTGCCTACGCTGAAGGGCGAAGATTTCATGGCGCTGCTGCCCCACAGCGGGATCGGCCTGGCGTTTGAAGAGTTCGCCAATTTACCGAGCAGCCACCTTACGCCGGCGCAGGGCCTCGATCTGGGCCGGCGCGTCGAGGCCGCGCTCGGCGCGCCCGATGTCGATGGCGTGGTGGTGACGCACGGCACCGACACGCTGGAAGAAACCGCCTACCTGCTCGACCTGACGATCAGCTCGGCCAAGCCGGTGGTGGTGACTGGCTCGATGCGTACGGCGACGGCGCTCGGCTACGATGGGATGCTGAACCTGGCGGCGGCGATCCGCGTCGCCGCCGCGCCCGAGGCGCGCGGGCTGGGCGCGCTGGTGGTGTTCAACGAGCGGATCTTCGCGGCCTGCGAGGCCCAGAAGGTGCATAGCCAGCGCGCCGATGCCTTCGACGCGCCAGGCAGCGGCGCGCTGGGCTGGCTCGACGCCGAGCACGTCTGGCTGCACCACCGGCCGCTGCGGCGCGTGTACATCCCGTGCTCGCGGCTGGAAGAGCTGGTCGACCTGCTCACGATCGGCCAGGGCGCGAGCGAGCGCCAGCTGCGCCACTCGATCGACGACGGCGTGGCCGGGATTGTGATCGAGGCCTTCGGCAGCGGCCGCGTGCCGCCGTGGTGGCTGCCGCTGATCCAGGAAGCGCTGGCCAAGCGCATCGCGGTGGTGCTCGCCACCCGCTGCCGCGCCGGCACGCTCTACGACGAATATGGCTACGTCGGGGCCTACCACGACCTGCGGCGGCTCGGCGTGCTGTTCGCGCACAACCTCAGCGGCGTGAAGGCGCGGATCAAGCTGATGGTGGCGCTCGGCGCGGCGCGCAAGCCCGACGAGCTGCGCGGCTGGTTTGCCTGACGAAATAGCGGAGCGCTCTGCGCGGGCCCTGTACACACTATGCTGCTGACAGTCGATATTGGCAACACCAACATCAAGCTGGGCGTCTACAGCGGCGCAGAGCTGCTGGCGCACTGGCGCCTGGCCACCGAGCGGCTGAGGCTGGCCGACGAGTACGGCGTGATGATCCACAACCTGTTCGGGCTGGCCGGGCTCGACCCGCGCGCCGTGCAGGGATGCGCAATCTCGTGCGTGGTGCCGCCGCTCACGAGCCAGTTTCGCACGCTGAGCCGCACGTACCTCGGCGTCGAGCCGGTGATCATCGGGCCGGGCATCGCCACCGGATTGCGCTATGAGATCGACACGCCCGACCAGCTTGGCGCCGACCGGGTGGCGAACTCGCTGGCGGCGTTCCGGCGCTATGGTGGCCCGGTGATCGCGATCGCGTTTGGCACCGCCACCGCCTTCGACGTCATCACCGCAGAGGGCGTGTATGTCGGCGGGGCGATTGCGCCGGGCATCGGCATCGCCGCCGACGCCCTGTTCCGGCTGGCGGCCCGGCTCTACCAGGTCGAGCTGGCGCGCCCACCGCAGGTGATCGGCAAAAACACCGTGCACTACATGCAGTCGGGCTTGATCCTCGGCTACGCCGGGCTGGTCGAGGGGCTCGTGCGGCGCATGCACGCCGAGCTAGGCGGGCCTTGCACAGTGGTGGCCACCGGCGGGCTGGCCGAAGTGATTGCCGGCGAAACCGACGCGATTACCGCCGTCGAGCCATACCTGACGCTCGACGGCCTGCGTATGATCTACGAGATGAACCGTAAGGATTAAACCGTGTCTGTACTACCTCCACCCGATCAGAAAGCCGTATATGTCGAGCGCATGTTTGCGCGGATCGCGCCGAGCTACGATCGGATGAACCGTGTCATGACGATCGGCATGGATCGCGGCTGGCGCGACTACGCCGTGAACGCGATCGCCCCGCCGGTGAACGGCCGCGCCCTGGATGTCGGCACTGGCACCGGCGATTTTCTGCCGCTGCTGGCCAGCTGGATGCCACAGGGCTTCGCGGTTGGGCTCGACTTCACCGTGGCGATGATGCAGGCCGGGCTGCCAAAGCTCGGCGCCGCCGCAGGCCGAGCCGGGTTCGTCGGCGGCGACGCTTTGCGCCTGCCGTTCGCCGAGGCGACATTTGACGCGATCACCACCGGCTTCACCATGCGCAATGTCGTCGACATCGAGCAGGCCTTCCGCGAGATGGCGCGCGTGGCCCGGCCTGGCTGCGCGCTGGTGTGTCTCGAGGTGGCGCGGCCAAACAACCCGCTGCTGCGCCTGGGCCACCGGATCTACTTCGAGCAGATCGTGCCGCGCATCACCAGGCTGCTGGGCGGCGACCCGACGGCCTACACCTACCTGCCGCAGTCGGCGCGGGCGTTCCCACCGCCCGACACGCTGGTGCGGATCATGCAGCAGGCCGGCTGGAGCGAGGTGCGCTACGCGCTGCTGGGCATGGGCGCGGTGGCGGTGCATACGGCTTTCAAGCAGCGATAGAAAGGGCTGGCATGGCGCGCTACGACAACGATCGCCCGCGACGTCGCGACGACGACGACGATTACGAGCCGCGCCCGCGGCGCTCGCCCGACTACCCGCCGAACCGGCGCGACTCGCTGATCGAGCGCCGGATGCGCCGTGGCCAGGACGAGGAGTTTTTCGACGACGATTTCGACACGCCGCGCAGCGGCGGGGGCGGCTATGCCAGGGGCGGCTACGGCGGGGGCGGCTGCG
>CALLYN010000675.1 GCA_937858455.1 uncultured Kouleothrix sp. | reverse complement strand
AGCGGTTTTTGATGAGTACCGATAGCTGTGTGGCGTAAGCTTAATGCGCATGGGGGGCGGCTTCGCCGCCCCCCATGCCCCCACCGAAGCGACTTTGCCGTCGCTCTGCAAGCAGGCCAGCGCGCGCGCAGCTGGAACTTTTGCAACGGTGTAGCCGTCTGAGTCAATATTCACTCAAATGTGGCGTCGATTATGTGCGCCGCGACGTTGCAGCTGCTGCTATAATCCTTACAAGGGGTCGCTTTACCGTAGGAGAACATATGCGCCGCTTTGCCTCGCTCTTTTTGCTGGCCGCGCTGCTGCTGTCTGCCTGTAGCACCAGCCCCAGCCCGCCCGATAGCACTCCCCAGCCGAGCGATAGCACCCCGATCGCACCGGAGCCGACCAGCGATGCCGGCGGCGACAATGGCAAGGTTACGATCTCGTTTGCCGCGTGGGACTACGAGCGCCAGATCTACGAGCCGCTGGCGAAGAAGTTCAGCGAAGAGAACCCGAACATCGAAGTGGTGATCGTGCCGCTCGACGACCTGATGAATGTTTCGGGGCCGAATGTCGATTACTCTTCGTTCGCGCAGCTGCGCCGCGTCGTGGCCGGGGCCGACACCGCGCCCTCCTCGACGGTCGCGCCCGAGACGCTTGGCAGCAGCCTGATGCTCGACCTGACGCCGCATATGGACGCCGACAGCAGCTTCAAGCGCGACGACTTCTACCCCGGCGCGCTTGAGCAGTATACGATCAAGGGCGCGCTGCGCGTGCTGCCGCGCTATGTGAATGTGCAGCTGCTGAGCTACAACAAAGATCTGTTCAAGAACGCCGGCATCCCCGAGCCGAAGCTCGGCTGGAGCTGGAACGACCTGCTGGGCATCGCCGAGCAGATGGCGAAGAAAAATGGCAGCAAGGTCGATACCTATGGCTTTCTCGACTCCAGCGGCAGTTTTGTGCCGTTTGTGGCGCTGCTGAAGGAGCAGGGCATCGACCTACTGACCGCCGACGCCAGCAAGTTCAAGATCGATCGCCCCGAGATCGCCGATGCGCTCAAGCGCCTGCGCGGCCTGGTGGACAGCGGCGCGCTGTTCCGGCCGCAGTACGCCCCGCCGGTTGACGGTGGCAAAGAGCCGCAAAACCAGGTCGACCCGGCCCAGCTGATCCGCGATGGCAAGGCGGCGATCTGGGCGCAGGAGTTCTACGGGGTTGGCCCTGGCCCACGCCCGGTCGACGTGGCCGGCCCGAATGGCGGCGGCGGCCCCACCGATACATCACTGCCGTTTGAGGTTGGCTCGGTGCCCTACCCCAGCTCGTCGTTCAACTTCTACAGCGGCGTCGACGGCTATATCGTCAGCGCTGGCACCGCGCACCCGGCCGAATCCTGGAAGTGGATCGAGTTCCTCTCGCGCCAGCAGACCGACCAGCCTTCCGGCGGTGCGCCGATCTACAACCAGCCCGGCCGCATCCCCGCGCGCCAGAGCATCGCCGAGCAGAACGGCTTCTGGAAGAACATCGACGCCCAGTCCGCCGAGGCGTATAAGTGGGCGCTGGCGCACCCCGCGCCGCCGCTCGAGCGCAGCCCCGACCAGTACCTGTTCGGCGCGTTTGGCCAGGCGATCGAGTCGGCGCTCGGCGCCGAGAAGAAGGATCCGGCCAAGGCGCTGCAAGAGGCGCAGAAGCAGCTCGACCAGCAGCTGGCCGACGCGCAGCTCACGCCCACCGCCACGCCCGACCTGAGCCCGGTGGCGGTAGCCACGCCCGAGCCGCAGGTGGCGCCCGAGGGAGCCACCACGATCAAGTTCTCGTCGTTCGCCTACAACCCGGCCGACCTGCGCAGGATCGCGCGTAGCTTCCGCGACCAGCGGCCCGATATCTTCGTCGACGTGCGCTCGACCGATGTGTTCACGCAGGGCCCCACGCTCAGCCAGCTCGCCAAAACCAGCGACTGCTTCGCGTGGTACTCGCCGCCGCAAACCGACGACGATTTCAAGGGCCTGCTCGATCTGCAGCCGCTGTTCGACGCCGACGCCAGCTTCCCGCAGAGCGACTACTCGTCGGCGCTGCTGGCGCCCTACCAGCGCAACGGCTCGCTCTACGGCCTGCCCTACGCCGCGACACTGCGCACGCTCAACTACAACAAAACCGCCTTCGACGCGGCAGGCATCCGCACGCCAAGCGCCGAGTGGAAGCCCGACGACTTCCTGGCGGCGGCCCAGGCGCTCACCAAGGGCGACGGCGACAAAAAGCAGTTCGGCTATGTGCCGCTGGGTGGCCCGCAGCAAGATCTGTTCTTCTTCATCAGCCAGTTCGGCGCGCAGCTGGTGAACGGCAGCGGCCAGGACGCGCGGCCGAACTTCGACGACCCCAAGACCGTGCAGGCCATCCAGTGGTACCTCGACCTGTCGAGCGTGCATAAGGTGATGCCGACGCTGAAGTTCCCGTACCAGCGCGACGACAACTTCAACGACCAGTCGTACGAGTACGTGCAGAACGGCCGCGCCGGCATGTGGTTCGACCAGGGCTACGGTATGTTCGGCGGCCCCAATGGCGGTGGCGGCGGGCAAGGCCAGCAGTTCGAGGTCGGCATCGCGCCACTGCCGATCGGCGGCGGCGGCCTGCGCGCCGGCGACATGTACCTGCGCGGCCTGCACATCTCGGCGCAGTCGCAGCAGCAGCAGGCATGCTGGGAGTGGCTCAAGTTCCTCTCGGCCGACGTGACCAACCTGCAGGGCGCTATCCCGGCGCGCAAGTCGATCATCAGCGGCGATGCCTTCAAGGCGCAGGCCTCGCCCGACGTGCTGGCGCTCGTCAAGGCCTACGGCGACGTATTCAACCGTTCGTCGGCGCAGGCCAGCCAGGGCAGCGACCCCAGCCAGATCTATAATATCGACACCTACTGGTTCTTCAAGGCGCTGAGCGAGGCGCTCGACAAAAAAGCCACGCTCGCCGCCGGCCTGGCCGAGGCACAGAAGAACAGCGTCGCCTGGCTCGACTGCATGGCCAAGACGCCGAACAAGCCGGCCACCTGCGCCCAGCAGGTCGATCCGAAGTACAACGGCTACAACGTCGAAGACCCGCCGGCCGACGGGAGCGGCCCCAAGGGCTAGGGCCGGGCATCTGTATACAATACCAGCGCTTCAGAGGAAACAACCATGAAACGGATACTTGCGGCTTTACTGCTGGCGCTGCTGCCGCTGCTGGCCGCCTGCGGCGGCGCGCCGGCCACCGGCCAGCAGGAAGCGCCAACGCCGACGCCGCTGCCGCCCGACCCGGCCTTCGAGCGGCCAACCTTCACCGTCAAGCGCGACGCGATCGACCGCCTGCTCGAGATCAACGGCCGCGTCACGCCGGTCGACCTGACGCAGCTCTCGTTCAAGCGCGAGGGCCGCGTGAATAGCGTGGCCTTCAAGCGCGGCGACGTGGTGAAGCAGGGCGACCTGATCGCCGAGCTGCAGCAGGACGAGCAGGTCGACGAGCTGCGCCAGGCCGAGGACTCGCTGGTGCAGGCCAAGCGCGACCTCGACAACGCCAAGAAGGCCCAGGACAAGAAGATCAAGCAGGCCGAGATCGACGTGCAGCAGGCCAAAGACGACCTCGCGCTGGTGCTGCCCGGCGGCGAGAACGACCCGATTCGCAAGGCCCAGCAGGATCTCGAGGCCGCCCAGCGCGACGCGCGCGACACCGGCACCTCGGGCTCGGAGGGCAAAACCTCCGCCGAGTATAGCCTGCTCAAGGCCACCGAGGCGCTGCAAGATCAGCAGACGGCCTACACCAAGGCGTACTGGGACAACGACTGGGCGCAGCGCTATGGCACCGACCCCAAGCAACCCAAGATCGTCGACCCCAACACCGGCAAGGAGGTTCCGAACAAGCTCACCGACGAGCAAAAGGAAGCCTACAAGACCGCGCTGACCCAGGCCGATCGCTCGCTGCGCGACGCCGAGCGCGCCGTTCAGGCCGCCCAGCGCGACCTCGACAAGGCGCGCGAGGGCGAGGTGACGAAGAACGACGAGGCCAGCCAGAAGGTCGCCGAGGCCCAGCGCAAGCTCAACAGCCTGCTGCAGGGCAACGGCAACAAAGACCTGATCGAGGCCCAGCGCAAGGTCGAGGCCGCCCAGCTGGCGCTCGACGAGGCCAAGACCGAAAGCTTCAACTCCGAGCTGAAGGCCGTGGAGAACGCCCAGCGCGCGCTTGAGAAAGCCAAGAAGAAGGTCGACGACGGCCGGATCGTAGCGCCGCAGAACGGCGAGCTGCTGGCGCTCAGCATCAGCGAGGGCGACAGCGCCACCGCGTTCGATCCGGTGGTCGAGATCGCCGACCCGAGCAAGCTCGAGGTGGCGGCTGAGCTTGGCCCCGAGCAGATGAAGCAGCTCTCCGAAGGCCAGCCGGCCCAGCTGGCGCTGCTCTCGCGGCCCGACGTGACGCTGCCCTCGGTGATACGCCAGATGCCCGCGCCCTACGGCTCGGGCGGCAGCGGCACCGTCGAGGAGCGCGACCGCACCACGCGCTTCACGCTGCTCGATCTCAAGGGCCAGCAGGTCGAGGCCGGCGTCACGATCGTCAAGATCCGCATCGTGCTCGAGCACAAAGACAACGTGCTCTGGCTGCCGCCCGAGGCCATCCGCTCGTTCGAGGGCCGGCGCTTCGTGGTGGTGCGCGAGGGCGAGCGCGAGCGCCGCGTAACGATCAAAACCGGCATCGAGACCGACGACAAGGTCGAGATCGTCGAAGGCTTAAAACAAGGCGACGTGGTCGTCGGGCAGTAGTGCCTCGATTGTCATTGCAAGGGCGCGATATATCGCGCCCCCCAACTATTATATGAATCTACTCTGGACAACCCTCTCGGTGCTTACCACTGCGCTGAAGCGGCTGCGCGCCAACTTCGGCCTTGCGCTGTGCGCGATCGTCGCCCTGCTGGCGGCGGTGGCGCTGGCGGTGAGCGTGCCGACGTACGCCGAGGGCGCGAGCCTGCGGCTGCTCAAGAGCACGCTGGCCAAGCAAGAGCAGCAGACCAACCGCTCGGCGTTCGCGCTGCTGTTCCGCTACCTGGGCTCGAGCAAAGGCTCGCTCGAGTGGGATCGCGTGGCCCCGGCCGACGCGTTCATCAGCGGGCCAGGGCTGGCGCGGCTCGACCTGCCGCTGCAGGGGCTGGCGCGCCACGTGCGCACCGACCCGCTGCGCATGCTGCTGCCGCCCTCGTCGGGCGCGGCCAACCCGTTTCTCAAGAACGTGACGCTGGGCTTCATCAGCGGCATGGATCAGCAGATCAAGATCGTCGACGGCGCCGCACCGCGCAAGTACAGCGCCGCGATCAAGCCAGGCGTCGCGCCCGTCGAGGTGCTGATCATGCGCGACCTGGCCGACGAGATCGGCATCAACACCGGCGACCAGTTCTCGCTCGTCGGGACGATCGGCGGCAAGGTCGCGGCGATTCCGATCAAGGTGAGCGGGCTGTGGGCGCCGGTGAGCGCGGCCGACCCGGCGTGGTTTTACCCGCCCAGCGCGCTGAAGGACGTGGTGCTGGTGCCCGAGGCTACCTTCACCGGCCCGGTGGCGGCCTACCTGAAGAACGAAGTCGGGCTGGCGCTGTGGTTCGCGCGCCTGAACGGCGCGAACCTCTCGGCCGCGCAGGCCGCGCCGCTGCTGGCGCGTATCGACGGCCTGAGCGCGCAGGCCGCCGGGCTGGTGGCGGGGCTGAAGCTCGAGCAAAGCCCGCGCGACGCGCTGCTGCGCTACCGCCAGGAGGCCCAGGCGCTGACGCTGCAGCTATTTGTGTTCAGCGCGCCGATCCTCGCCCTGGTGCTGTACTTCGCCGGGCTGGTGGCCGCGCTGCTGGTGAACCGCCAGCGCGGCGAGATCGCGCTGCTCAAGACACGCGGCGTGCGCGACGTGCAGATCCTGGGCGTGTACATCGTCGAGTGGCTGCTGATGGGCGCGCTGGCGCTGGCGGCCGGGCCATGGCTTGGCCTGCTGTTCGCGCGGTTCATGGGCAGCACGCGCTCGTTCCTGCAGCTCACCGCCGACGCGCCCGAGCTGCCGCTGGCGCTCACCTGGGAAAGCCTGCGCTTTGGCGTGGCCGCCGTGGCCCTGGCGCTGCTGGCCGCGCTGCTGCCGGCGTTTGTGGCCGCGCGCCGCACCCTTGTCGACGAGCAGCAGCAGGCCGCGCGTACGCTGCGCGCGCCCTTCTGGCAGCGCTTTTTCCTCGACATCATGCTGCTGGTGCCGGCGATCTACGGCATCTACCAGCTGCGCCGCTCGGGCGGGTTGCAGCTTGGCGCGGCGCGCGGCGCCGACCCGTTCAACAACCCGCTGCTGCTGCTGCTGCCGATGCTGTTCTGCTTCGCGCTGGGCCTGCTGGCGGTGCGGCTCATCCCGCTGCTGCTTGAGCTGCTGGCG
>CALLYN010000674.1 GCA_937858455.1 uncultured Kouleothrix sp. | reverse complement strand
GGCGGTGCGCCGCTTCGAGCCGGCGGCCCAGGTGCAGGCCTGGCGCCCTGGCGGCTTCGCGCCGCTCGAAGGCTTCGAGGCCTGGCGCGCACTGCTGCCGCCCGGCGCCGACCACCGCGTGCTGCTGTACGTCCACGGCTTTGGCAGCTCCACCGCCGGCAGCGGCGGCGCCAGGTTCGTGCCCGAGCTGGCGCCCGGCTACGACGCGGTGCTCAGCTACGATCACCCCACCGCCACGCTCACGCCGCTCGAAAACGCCCAGGCGCTGCTGGCCATGATCCCCGACGACCTGCGCCTGAGCGCCGACCTGGTGGCGCACAGCCGCGGCGGCCTGGTGGTGCGCAGCCTGGTCGAGCTGCTCGAATGGCAGCCCAAGCTCCAGCCGCGCCGGCTGCTCACCGCCGGCTCGCCGCACGCCGGCACGCGCCTGGCCGAGCCCGAGCGCTGGGATCGGCTGGTGTCGCTGGGGCTGACGCTCGGCAGCTGGCTGATCTCGCTGGGCGGCGGGGCGTTCTGGGCGCCGAAGCTGCTCGAGTTCGTGCTGAAGGCCGCCGCGCAGAGCACGTTCGACCTGCCCGGCATCGGCGCGATGACGCCGGGCAGCGCGGTGCTGCAGCAGCTCAACCAGCCCGACGCACCCGGCCTCGACGAGCGCGTGCCCTACGCCGCCGTCACCTCCACCTTCGCAATCGCCAACGTGGCGCAGCAGGGCTTCCGGCAGGCGTTCGCGTCGCTGGCCATGCAGGTGTTCATGGGCGAGCCGAACGACCTAGTGGTGCACACCGCCAGCGCGCTCGAGATCGACGCCAGCTCGCGCGCGTTTACCGCCGATCAGCAGTTTCGCGCGTCGGTCGATCATTCCAGCTACTACCAGGACGCCGGGGTGCAGGCGTTTGTGCGCGGCCATCTGGGCGCCTAGCATCAGCCCTGCTCCAGCGCCGCCGCGCGCAGCGCCTGCTCGTGCAGCGGCAGCGTCAGCTCGGCGAACGTATCAGCGGTGCGCCAGGTGTGGTCGCCCGCGCCAAACTGCTGGTGCGGCAGCGCGTTAGCCAGCCCGCGCGCCGCCAGGCAGGCCACCAGGTGCTCGCCGCGGTAGAAGTTGGCCTGCCAGGGCTCGTGGCGCTCGGGGCCATAGCCGATCAGCCACGTCACCCGCGCCAGCGCCGCCACGTCGCCGCGCACGATCAGGTTGGCCGGGCTGCTGTGGGCGATAAAGCGCGTGTCGCGCGGCACGCCAAAGGCCGCGTCGAACATCGGGTTGCGGATCACGCTGTCGGCGGCGCGCACCCGCCGGCCGCGATCGGCCGCGTAGAGGAACGTGCCGTCGTAGGCGCCGGCGCTGGCGAACAGGTCGGGCCGCTCGGCCGCGGCCTTGGCGGCCATAAAGCCGCCCAGCGAAAAGCCAATCAGGCCGCGCGCGCGCCCCGCGCCCATGGTCGGGAAGTGCGCGTCGACGTACGGGATCAGCTCGTCGAAGAAATAATCGGCGAAGCGCCCGCTGCCGATGCCCGGCGCGCCGTTGGCCAGCTGCGGCGCGCGCATGTTCACCAGCACGCTGGGCACGGTGTTGTCGTCGCTGGCGAGGCCGGGGAACACCAGGATCAGCGGGCCGAGGCGGCCGGCCGCGCGCAGGCGCAGGTAGGCGTCGATCACATTCGCGCCGTCGCGGCTCTGGTCTTCGGCCGGGTTGATCCACTCGCGCTCGTGGCCGCGCAGAAAGTAGACCGACGGCGCGCGCGCGCCCGGCGGCAGGTCGGGCGGCAGGTACACGAACAGCCGCTTGGCGACGCCAAGCGCGGCGCTGTGGATCTCGATCGTCTGCACGCGCGCGTCGTATGGGCGCGCGGCGAGCTGCTGAGGAGAGCTGCGGCGAGGCAAGCGGCACCTTTTCTGATAAGCGGCGGATCGTCCCTGATTGTACCACGTTGCGCCGCCGCCCTGTATGCTGCCGTGCGATGTCCTCATGGCTCGGGCAAAATTGTTGGCTGTGTGGTGAGGTCGCGGGCGCGACCTCACCACACAGCCAGATGTGTTTCCCTCTCATACCAACTCCGTTTGATTACTTGTGTTTTCTTGTGCGGCGCCCGGCTTT
>CALLYN010000673.1 GCA_937858455.1 uncultured Kouleothrix sp. | reverse complement strand
AGCTGGCAGCCGGCCGCCGTGGCGATGCCGTGCACCTGGGCGATCACCGGCTGCGGCATGCCGACAATCGTCTCCATCAGGTCGGTGCAGACATCAAACTCGTGCTGGTAGAACTCGGCCGGCTGGCCAAGCATCTCGGCCAGATCGTGCCCGGCGCTGAACACCGGGCCATTGCCGCGCAGGATCACCACGGCCAGCTCGCGAGCGCTGCCAATCGCCCTGAAGCACTCGGTCAGCTCCTGCATATGCTCGATCGAAAGCGCGTTGCGCTTGGCCGGGCGGTTCATCGTCACATAGCCAATCGCGCCCTCGCGCTCGAACAGAATGTGGCGGTAGGTTTGTGTTGTGTCGATCATAATCGAATACTCCGCTATCAGAGCTGCCGCAGGCGCAATCTCGTCGCTCGAGGAAGCCGAAGAGCGCAAGTGCCCCTACTCTTAGTTAATCCGCTTCGTCTTTCCGCCCCACTCTTTATCGCGCAGCACGAACTTCTGCACTTTGCCAGTCGAGGTTTTGGGCAGGTCGATGAACTCAACCGCAGCCGGGCACTTGAAGCGCGCGATATGCTGGCGGCAGAACTCGATGATCTCCTGCTCGGTGGCGCTCGCGCCAGGCTTGAGCGTCACGAACGCCTTGGGGCGCTCGCCCCACTTTTCGTCGGGGATGGCCACCACGGCGCACTCCAGCACGGCGGGGTGCTTGGCCACCGTCTGCTCGACCTCGATCGTCGAGATATTCTCGCCGCCCGAGATGATGATATCTTTCTTGCGGTCGCGCAGCTCGATATAGCCATCGGGGTGCCACACCCCCAGGTCGCCGCTATGAAACCAGCCGCCGCGAAACGCGTCGGCGGTGGCCTCGGGCTGGGCGTAGTAGCCCTTCATCACGATATTGCCGCGCATCACGACTTCGCCCATCGTCTCGCCGTCGCGCGGCACGTCGTTCATCTGGTCATCGACCACGCGCACCAGGTCGGAGAGGATGTTGCCCTGTCCCTGGCGCGCGTTCAGCCGCGCCTGCTCGGCGAGCGACAGGGCGTCCCACTCGCGGTGCCAGGCGCAGATCGTGATCGGGCCGTATGTCTCCGTCAGCCCGTACACGTGGATGGGGTGCAAGTTGCACTCGCGCAGCGCGGCCAGCAGCGTAGGCGAGGGCGGGGCGGCGGCCACCAGCACCGTCACCGGGCGCTCGAGGTGGTGGGCGCTGGGATGGTTGATAATCGCCAGCTGCACCGTCGGCGCGCCGCAGTAGTGCGTCACGCCCTCGGCGTCGAACAGCTGCCAGACGTGGCCAGGGTCGAAGCGGCGCAGGCAGACGCTGGTAGCGCCGATCGCAGCAATCGCCCACGGGAACGTCCAGCCGTTGCAGTGGAACATCGGCAGCGTCCACAGGTACACCGAGCCAGGCGTCAGCGCCGGCTCGGCCACCTGGGCCAGCGCGTTGAGGTAGGCGCCGCGGTAGGTGTACATCACGCCCTTAGGGCGGCCGGTGGTGCCCGAGGTATAGTTGATCGAGATCGTCTCGTCTTCATCCTCGAGCCAGCTTGCCACCGGCTCGGGCGCGGCGCCGGCCAGGTAATCTTCGTACGGGTCGCCCGGCGCGCCGGTATCATCGATGCGCACCACCTTGAGGGCCGCGAGGTCGAGCGGCTGCACCAGCGGCGCCAGCTCGGCGTCGACGAACAGGAATGACGCGCCGGAGTGATGCAGGATGTACTCGATCTCGCCGCTGCTGAGGCGCGTATTGATCGCCACCAGCACGCCGCCGGCGGCCGGCACGCCGAAGTGGGCCTCGAGCATAGGCGGAATGTTTGTGCAGAGGAACGCGACGCGATCGCCCTTGCGCAGGCCATCGGCGCGCAGGCGCGCGGCCAGGCGATTCACGCGCTCTTCCAGCTCGCGATACGAATAGCGCCGGTCGCCGTGCACCACCGCCGTCTTATCGGGGTAGATGTAGGCGCTCCGGCGCAGAAAGCTCACGGGTGTCATCAAACTTCGGTACACCTGGTCGGCCTGCGTCATTGCGTTTCTCCTTGCGCTTGTGTCGGGTCGTATGCTGGCGGCAGCCTGGGGCATAGCGTAGCCTGCCGGGATGGCCGTATGGCGGCAAGATGCCGCACGGCCACCCCAATGATTCAGTTCCCCTCGCCGAAACGGCGAGGGGCACAGGGAAGAGGGTATGGAAAGAGCTGCTGCTCGCTACCGTATAGCCGTCAGGCTATATGATACGACAAAATCAGCAAATTGTGGAAATTGCCGTGGCGGTCGCGCGAGTGGCGCGTGAGGGTTCCTTCGACGCTGAAGCCGAGGCGCTCGAAGATCGCGCGGCCCGACTGCTGCTCCTCGAGCATCTCGACGATCACCTTGCTAACGCCCAGGTCGCGCGCGGCGTCGAAGATCGCCTGGGCCAGCGCCACGCCCACGCCCGCGCGCCGCCACTCGGGGCTCACCAGCAGCACAATATCGGCGACATGGCTCGACCAGCCGACCAGGCGGCGCGCCGAGCTGTAGCCGACAATCTCGTCGCCGGCCTCGACGACAAACTGGCGCCAGTTTTCGGCCTGGTAGGCATTCACCAGGCGAGCGATGATATCGGCGCTCTGGAAATCGTCTTCGAGGTAGAGCAAATCGTCGTGTGGCAGCTTCTGCCCGAAGGCCAACAACTTCGCCCGATCATGCTCGCCGAGCGGGCGAATTGTTACGTCCCGGCCATTCCGGAGCGTCATTCGCGGCGTCGCGATCTGTTGGTCGATCATCGCCTTGCTCCTGTACGGTGAAGAATCAGACAGTGGGGAATACAATTGCTGGCTGAGTATATGTGTGCAAGGTTACATGAAGGTTACATGCGATATTCTAGACTCGCACCTCGTCGTAGACCTTGGTAGTCTGCGGCAGCGGCGCGACGTCGAGGTGGGTGCGCAGGTTGCGCACGCAGCGATCGTAGGTGGCCATAGCCTGGCGGCGGTTGCCCTGGCGGGCGTAGGCGCGCATCAGCAGGCGGTAGGCATCTTCCCAGCACGGGTCGCGCGCGAGGATGCCCTCGCAGAAGCGGATGGCTTCGGCGAGCTGGCCGCGCTTCAGCAGCAGCTCGGCCAGCAGCGTGGCGGCCTCGAGGTAGCGGTTCGATAGGCGCTCGCGCTCTTCGCGCGTCCAATCTTCGTACAGGTAGTCGCCGAGGTATTCGCCCTGGTACAAGCCGAGCGCGAGCGCGAGCTGCTCGTGCACCTCGGCGCTATCGCTCTCGCCCAGGGCTACGCGCCGGCGCGCGGCGTCAAGCCGCTCTTCGAACTCGGCCACGTCGATCCACACACCGTCGGGCGGGCAGAAGCGGTACGCGCCGCCCTGGCGGCGGATGTAGAACGGCGGCGTGCGCGGCGGGCGCGAGGGCTCGAGCACGGCATTGAGCGCGTTCAGCGTCACCTTGAACTGCGTCTCGGCGTCGGCCTCGCTGTCTTCGGCCCACAGCCAATCGCAGATCTGCTCGCGCAGCAGCCAGCGGTGGCGGTTCGTCACCAGCAGCGCCAGCATCTGCTGGGCCTTCTTGCGCTGCCAGGCGCGCGGGTCGACCTCTTCGGTGCCGCGCCAGACGCGCAGGCGTTCGAGCACCTGGATGCGCAGCGTGCTGCCGGGGTGGTAGCTCTGGGTCGCCTCGTCGGCGGCGATCGCCGGGAAGCCCTGGGCCAGCAGCTCTTGCGACCAGGCGCGCAGCTCGGGCACGGCGCGGCCGGCCAGCAGCACCGGCACCAGCGCCATGCGGTCGCGCGGGCCAAACAGCGTAGGGCGGGTGAGCAGGCCGGCGTAGCCGCCGCGTTGGGCGCAGCGCAGTGTCTCGCGCGCGTGCTGCTGCGCCATGTCAAGCCGGCCGGCGCGGTGATACCAGATCGCCAGGCTGAGCTGCACCACCGTCTGGCTGTAGGTATCTTTGCAGGCCACGTGGCGGCGCCATGCCTCGTCGAGCCAGGCGCCGGCCTCGGGCACGCCGCTCGAGGCGCCAGCCGCGCCAAGCGCCGTCCACAGCCGCGCCGCCGTCCAGCTATCGCCAGTCTGCTCGACGATCGCCAGGCCCTCGCGGGCGGCCACGCGCGCGGCGTCGATGTCGCCGTTGAAGCCGTGCAGCAGCGCCAGGCCCAGGTAGGCGGCCGCCTTGGTGCGCTGCACAGTGAAGGCGTCGGCCAGGGCCATGGCCTGCAAATACTGCCCGTTGGCGTCGGCGTAGTCGGGCGGGCTCTGCAGCTGGCGCGCGTGGCCGATGCGGATGTGCGCCACCGCCTCGGATAGCGACGAGCCGAGATGGCGCGCCGACTCGAGGCCCGCCTCGGCGTAGTGCAGCGCGGCCGCCGAGTCGCCCAGCAGCGAGCACACCAGCGAGAGCAGCAGCGTCGGCTCGCGGTGCGCCTCGGGGCTGCGCGCATAGGCGGCCGCGCGATCGTGCTTGAGCTGGCGCTCGAGCAGCTCGCGCGCTTCGTTGAGCTGGCCCAGCCGCAAAAACACGCGCGGGTCGGTCTGCGGCGTGCCGCTCACGCGCTCGGCCAGGCGATACAGGCGCATGGCCTGGTCGGCGCGGCCGGCGTTGAGCCGATTCTCGGCGATCCGGCGCAGCAGCGCAATCCGCGACCCGGCCTGGTCGGGCGGCAGCAGCCTGTAGGCCCGGCGCAGCAGGCTGGTTGCCGGCGCCGGGCGCACGGTATCGAGGTAGATCTGGGCCTGGCCCTTGAGCGCGCGCGACTGGCCGATCGGGTCGTCGAGCGCGGCGTAGCGCTGCTCGGCGCTGGCATACGCGGCCAGCGCCTGGTCGAAGCGCGCCAGCAGCCGCTCGGCGTCGCCGCGGGCGATCAGCAGCTGCGGGTGCTCGACCAGCACCGCCGGCGGCACGCGGTCGAGCCAGTCGATCAGCGTCACCAGCCGGCCGGCGTCGATCCAGGGCTGCGCCAGCCGCTCGAGCTCGGCGGCGATCGCCACGTGGTCGTCGAGCGCCATGAGGTGGTAGAGCACGCGCTCGCCGGCGCCAATCGAGCGGTAGTAGGCCGCGGCGCGCGCGTGCAGCTCGGCCCACTCGGGCAGGCCGGCGCGCCCGCGCTGCTGCAGAAACGCGTGGAACAGCGGGTGATAGCGATACTGGTCGGCGCCGAGCGCGGTCAGAAACAGCCCGCCGCGATACAGCCGGCGCAGCCACTCGGCCGAGCTCGCGATGCCCAGCAGATCGTCGCAGGCCGGCGGGTCGAGCTCGGCCAGCACGGCGGTGCGCAGCAGAAACACCTGCACGTCGGGCGGCTGGCCGGCCAGCACCTCGTGGGCCAGGTAGGTGAACAGCACCTCGTGCGACAGCAGCGGCTGGCCGCTCACCAGCCACGCCGGCGCCTCGGGGCTTTCGTCGGCCGGCGCTTTCTGCGCCCCCTGCGAGATCAGCTGCAGCGCGATAGGCCAGCCGCGCGTCTGCTCGCTCACCTCGGCGGCCTTCGATATGCCGGCGGCATCGTCGTCGTCGACCTCAAGCAGCATCACGACTTCGTCTTCGGTGAAGGCCAGGTCGGCCTCGTCGACGACGAACAGCTCGCCGCGCGCCTGCAAGATCGGCAGCGCGGCCAGCTGCGGCCACTGGCGGCTGGCCAGCAGCAGGTGCAGGCGCGGCGGCAGCTGGTTCACCAGGCGCTCGACCAGCGCGCCGATCTCGGGCTGATCGTCGACGGTGTGGTAATCGTCGAGCACCAGGATCGTCTCGTCGTCGAGCATGCGCGTCAGGTCGTTGATCAGCACGTCGAGCGCCTGCATCCACGACTGCTTACCCTGCGCATGCTGCTCGAGCAGCGCGATCGTGCGCTCGCCGGCGCGCGGCGCTACATTGCGGCAGGCGTGCGCCAAGTGCAGCAGAAACACGAGCGGGTCGGGCACGCCCTCGCTCATGCTGTACCAGATCACCGGCCAGCCGCCGCGCGCCGCAAACGAGGCCAGCGCGCTGCTCTTGCCATAGCCGGCGCTGGCGCGCATCAG
>CALLYN010000672.1 GCA_937858455.1 uncultured Kouleothrix sp. | reverse complement strand
GCCAACCGTTGGCGCCGCACCCACCGCCGCACCCACCGCCGCGACTGCAGCGCAGGGCGGCGGCGCGCTGGCCTGGCGCGACCAGGTGCTGCGCAACGACGAGGTGATCGTGTCGGTGAGCGGCCTGGCCGCGCCGCCCAGCGGCCAGGTGTATGCCGCATGGCTTGGCGGGAAAGATGCCAGCCTGCCGCTTGGCCCGCTGACGCTCAGCAGCGACCCGGCCACGCTCACGTTTGTGTCGCCGAACAACGAGAACCTGCTCGGCACCTACAGCCAGGTGTATATCACCCAGGCGGCCGAGGCCGAGGCCACAACCAACAACAAAACCGTGGTGCTGGCGGCCGCTCTGCCGGAAAAGGCGCTGGTGCACATCCGCCACGTGCTGTTCAGCATTGGCAATACGCCGAACAAGATCGGCTTTGCGCTGGGGCTGCGCCAGGAGACCGACGAGCTGCAGCGGCACGCGCAGTTCCTGAACGATTCCTTTAAGGCCGGCGACTTCCGCCTGGTGAAAGTGCACGCCGAGCATATCGCCAATATTATCGAAGGCTCCGAGGCCCACGACGTCAATGGCGACGGCAAGATCCAGAACCCCGGCGACGGCTTCGGGCTGCTGCAGAACGGCACCCAGGACGGCTACATCAAGGGCATGGTCGACCACGCCAAGCTGGCGGCCGAAGCGCCCGACGCCACCGACGCGATCAAGCTGCACGCCGGCCATGTGCAGATCGCCGGCGAGAACACCCGCGTGCGCGTGCAGGACATCCACGACCGCGCCGATAAGATCGCCCAGGCCGGCGGCATCGCCGATACGCAGCAGGATGTGCTGAAGATCCTCGCG
Source organism: uncultured Kouleothrix sp. (assembly GCA_937858455.1). Taxonomy (GTDB): domain Bacteria; phylum Chloroflexota; class Chloroflexia; order Chloroflexales; family Roseiflexaceae; genus Kouleothrix. The sequence continues at coordinate 3,637 of CALLYN010000672.1, read as the reverse complement.
CTGGCGCAGCAGACCATCCAGGGCCTTGATGTGAACCAGGACGAGCAGATCGGCCCGGTGCCCGGCGAGGGCGGCGTGCTGACGGCCTACCAGCACGCCCAGCTGATGGCTGGCCTTGCGCTGGCGCCGGGCCAGGCGCAGGCCCCCGCCGCGGCCGAAGCCCAGCCGGCGGCCCAGCCGCAGACGGTGAATATCGATATTGGCGATAACACGTTCGCGCCGAACAAGATCACCGTGCCGCTAGGTGCCACCGTGGTGTGGAGCCACAAGGGCCAGCGCAAGCACACCGTCACCGCCGACGACAACTCGTTCACCAGCGGCACGCTCGAGGCCGGCGGCAGCTTCAAGCAGACGTTCAGCAAAGCCGGCACCTTTGCATACTACTGCGAGTTCCACGGCGGCCCTGGCGGCGCCGGCATGGCCGGGGTGATCAAAGTTGGCGATGGCGGTGGCGCCGCAGCTCAGCCGACCGCAGCGCCCCAGCCCACCGCGGCGCAGGCCGCGGCGCCGGCAGCGGTGACCGTGTCGATGAAAGATTTTGAGTTCGCGCCGACCGAGATCACGGTGAAGGCCGGCGGCACAATCACCTGGAAGAACGACGGCGCCAAGCCGCACTCGGCCACCGCCTCGGACAACTCGTTCGACACCGCGATCTTTCAGCCCGGCGAGTCGAAGACCGTGACGTTTAGCAAGCCTGGCAAATTCCCATACTACTGCCAGCTGCACGGCACGCCCGACGGCAACGGTATGGTCGGCACGGTGATCGTCGAGTGATACGCTGTTCGCTTGATCACGTATCGATTGAGTTGCACGACGTGGCGAAGCCACGTCGTGCAACTCAAGAAGAAATTTGGGGGCGGCGAGCCGCCCCCAAACCCCCACCAAAGTGTACGTCATCAAGCGAAATTGGTATGCGAGCCTGGCGCGGGTGAAACCAACGCACCTGCTCGATCGTCTCAACACGTGAGCCATCAGGTGCTGGTGGCGCGCGCTGCCACAGGAGGAAGTATGCCGGTGGAACCGTTTCGCGTGCTGGTGATCGACGACGATGCGAACCTGCGGGTGCTGCTGAAGCTGCTGTTCGAGCACGAGGGCTACCAGGTGCTGCTCGCGCCCGACGGCGAAATTGGCCTGACGCTGGCCGAGGGCGGCAGCCCCGACGTCATTCTGCTCGACGTGGCGATGCCGCATCGCAGCGGGCTGGAGGTATACCTCGACCTGCAGAACAACCCGCGAACCGCCGGCATCCCCGTGCTTGTCTGCTCGGCCGCGCTGACCCAGCTGGAGGCGCGGCGCTGGTACACGCTGCCGAATGTGCTTGAAGTGATTGCCAAGCCGTTCGATATCAACGCGCTGATGCAGCGGATCGAGCTGATCTGCCGCAGCCAGCTCGCGCCCCAGGCGTAAACGGCGGCGCGGGCGCGGCTTGGCCGCGCCCGCGCCTTCTGATACCGCATCCGGCTGATCACTTGCCTTATGTGAGGGTTCGGGGGTGGCAAAGCTGCCCCCGAACTTCTTTTTGTGTTGCACTGCCTGGCGAAGCCAGGCAGTGCAACACAATCTTAGGACTTTCGCAGTTGGCGTGCTCAGCCATCGGCAGAGCGCTACTATCTTCGTGTATTGTATACAGTTCTTCCACCTGGAGCGCGGAAAAACTGCATACAGAAGATACAGACGTACCATGCTGCCGATGCTGCCGCAGGCTCAATCTCGCTACTTGAGGAAGCCGAAGAGCGCAAGTGCGTAACTCCTATAGTGATCGAGCGAAGAGTGTATTACTCGCCGGATTGGTCATTCCGGCTGGCCGCGCGCGTTAGCCCAACGACCAGCAGCGTGCTCATCCCTCCAAGGATGTACCCCACTGTCAAAATCAGCATAGGCGCCACCATCTCATTTACATAGTTGCTCTCGCTGGCGCCGACGGCACTGTCGGCGCTGCGAGCTGTCGCCATAGTATGCGCGCCAGATAAAGCCCCAATGAACAAGCGGTAAGGCTTGAATGAGCGCGGGACTCAAGAAATCATTAGGCGCGATTCATCCCGTGCTAAGCCTGCCGCGCTATACTCCAGCCAGATCGTAGAGATAAGGCATACGACTGGTTTGATTCGCTCGCACGCTATGCTGGTGGTGTTGGCTGGCCTGATGATCGGCTGTGCGGGGTGCGCCGAGCGCCGCGCCCAGCCCACGGCCACGCCTCCGATGACGCCCACGGCCGCGCCGGCGCCTACTTCCACACCGGCGCCTACGTCTACACCTACATCGACGCCCGCGCCTACTGCCACGCCCGCGCCGACATCGACGCTAGCGCCCACGGCCACGCCGGCCTGCGCCGAGCCGCACGGCGCCGTCGCGATCGAGCGGCTGCACAGCGCCGCCATGGGCCGCGACGAGCAGTTTCGGGTGTATACGCCGCCGTGCTACGCCGGACGGCCCGATCGGCGCTACCCGGCGATCTACCTGCTGCACGGCGGCGAGCACAACGACGAGCACTGGGACGACATTGGCGTCGACGATGCGGCCGACGCGCTGATCGCCGCCGGCGCTATCGCGCCGGTGCTGATCGTGCTACCCGACGGCGGGCAGGATTTTGGCCCGCTGAGCGGCGACCCGCCGCCGTTCGCGCGCTTTCTCGAGCAGCGGCTGATCCCGTACATCGATAGTCGCTACCGGACCCAGCCCGATCGCGAGCACCGCGCCCTCGGCGGGATCTCGTATGGCGCGGCGTGGGCGCTGCTGCTGGCCGCGCGCTACCCCGGCATGTTTCGCGCGGTGGGCGCGCACAGCCCGGCGATCGGCGCGTTTAATGGGATCTACCCCGACGCGGCGGCGCTCGCGCACGGCGGCGTGCGTGTGTACCTCGACGTTGGCGACCACGACAGCCTGCGCGAGCCGGCGCGCACGTTCGACGCCACGCTCGCGCAGGCCGGCGCCGCGCACGAGCTCCACGTGTTTGCCGGGCGGCACGCCGAGGCATACTGGCGAGCGCACCTGGCCGACTATCTGCGTTTCTACGCTGCGGGCTGGTGATGCCGCCCACCCGTCGCCTAAACGGTGGGGGTTTGGGGCCGCAGGCCGCCAAGGAAGATCGTGAAGGGCGCCTGCCATCCACACCTCCAACACCGGCGAGCGAACCATATCGAAGGCGCGGTTCGACTCGATTCGCGGGGGTGCGACGCGGCACTGCGCGGGCGCGATAGAATGCGCCCCTACGCCTTCGGAGCAATCAGCTGGAAGCCAAAGTGAGAAACGAGACCGACTATGCTTCGAAACACGCCTTTTGCCCGGCCGAGCCGATCCTCGACTCCGGCAGGCCGCCACAGCCAGGGCTGGCGCTGGCTGCGCGCGGCGCTGGTGTGCATCGCAATCCTCGGCGGCGGCATTGCGATTGCGCTCTACGAAGATCCTTCGCTGGTGCCGCAGGCCGTTGATGTCGCCCGTGCGCTGGTTGGCCCGCAGCCGGTGGCGCTGGTCGAGTCGTGGGTGTTTCAGGCGCAGGACAGCGTGCGCCAGGCGCGCTACCAGGCCACCGGCGCGGCACCGCAGGTGCGCTGGGCCGCCCCGCCCGGCCAGCCCACGGTGCCGTCGATCACCTGGCCCTCTTCGAGGTTGGCGACGATCTCGTGGCGCTGCTCGGCGC
>CALLYN010000671.1 GCA_937858455.1 uncultured Kouleothrix sp. | reverse complement strand
CCAGCGGCGCCAGCGGGCCAAGCGCGGCCAGGTAGGCCACGCGGGCGTCGAGCACCTCGGCGGCGAGCACATCGAGCGGCGCGGCGATACCGGCCTCGGGCGGGGCGCCGGGGCGCAGCATGCCCTCGTACAGGCGCTGGCTGGCGACAAACGGGCGCAGCGCGCCGATGCTGCGCTCGCGGTCGGCGTACGAGCGCCAGCCCAGCAGCGCGTAGAATAGCGTCATGAGCAGCGTGGCCAGCAGCACGCGGTAGATCGGGTCGAACTCGCGCAGCGCCGGCAGGCTGATGCTGAGGCCCATCAGCGCGCCGAAGCCGGCGGCCAGCACCAGGCTGCGCTGCCAGTAGCGAAACAGGCCGCCGCGCGGCAGCGCCTTGCCGGTGAAGATCTCGTAGGACACAATCGCGCGGCCGATCAGCACGATCGCCACGGCGATCAGGCCGCAGATCAGCAGATCGAAGCCCACCAGCACGAACAGCGTGCGCACGATATGCGTGCCGAGCAGGCGGCTCTGCACCCGGCTGAGAAACACCGCCACGGCCACGCCCAGCGCCAGCGCGGCCAGCAGCAGCACCAGCGAGGCGGCGATCAGCCAGGGCCGTGCGCGGCGGCGCGCTTCGTCGCCCATGAAGCGCTCGGAGGCCGCCGGGCGGCGCAGCGCCGCCAGCGCCAGCAGGATGCACAGCGCGCTGTACACCGGGTAGATCAGCGCCACCACCGGCAGGCCGGCGAACTGGAATACGCTCAGCGGCGAGCGCGAGAGCACTTCGTCGTAGCTGGGCAGCGGGTTGGCCACCGCCAGCGAGATCAGCGCGCCGCAGCCGAGCGCGCCGGCCAGCACGACCCACAGGCGCTGGCGCAGCGAACTGAGCACCCCAGTGTACCAGGCAGTCATCAGATACCAGAGGTACGGCGCGCCGACCACCGGCAGCCAGCTGGCGCGCCACCAAAACTCGGTGTCGGCGCCGAAGCCGCCGAAGGTATCGTAGGCGTGGCTCACCACTGCCGAGTGCCCGGCGAAAAACAGCCCGGCCAGGATCAGCCCGCCGCCCGCCACCCACGTGCCCCAGCGGCGGCGCTCGGCGTTCAGCAGCACGGTGAGGCCCAGCCACAGAAACGCGATCAGGTTGAAGAACGAGATCGTGTTGACGGCCCATGTGAGCGCGATGTAGAGGCGGTAGGACATGGCGATAGTGCAGGTTCGCGGGTTCAAAAGTTGCAGGTTGACACGCCAAGCTGGCTCGGGCCTGCAACCTGCTAGCCTTTCAACAAATCGTACGGCACCCAGGCGCCGCGCGCGTCGAGAATATGCGGGGCGCCTTGGTCGTCCCACATCAGCAGGCGGCCCTCGTGCACGATCAGCGCGGCGCGCGTGCGTGCGACCTTCTCGTCGGTGGCGGTGTCGGCGAGGCCCCAGGCGGCGTAGATCTGGCCATTGGTGCGGCTGATGCTGCGCTTATCGCGGAAGCCCAGCTGTGCGGCGATCTGCTCGTTGCTCATGCCGCGCGCCAGCATGCGCGCCACCGCCTGCTCGTTGGGCTCGAGCAGCGCCATGGGCGCCTGCTCGTCCTTCTCGCGCACCTCCTGCACCCGCGACTCGATCTCGGGGTCGATGAAGCTGCGCCCTGCCACGGCGTCGCGCAGCAGCGGCACGATCATCTGCGGCAGCAGGTAGTTCGACTTGCGCACGTAGGCGTAGTGGCTCAGAATGCCCGAGCGCCGAAACGCCCGGTAGTAGGCGTCGTCGTCCTGGATCGAGTAGAACACCACTGGCAGGCGCGGGAACTCGCGCCGGATGGCCACGGCGGCCTCGATGCCATTGAGCTGGCCGGCAAGCTGCACGTCCATCAGGATGGCCTGGGGCGGCTCGGCCAGGCAGTGCGCCAGGGCCTCCTCGCCGCTGCCGCAGTCGCCGGCCACGCGCACCGCGCCGGTGGCGTTCAGGCCGGCGGCCAAAGCCGGCCGCAGGCGCTGGTTGTCTTCGACAAGCAAGAGTGTGATCATACGATTGCAGGTTCGCGGGTCGCAACGCCGGCAGCTCGTTGGCATGCCGGTGTGATTTGCCAGGCCTTTGGTAAAGGCTACCAGAGGCGGCTGGCGGCGTCAAGCACACGGGTGCGGCCGGGCGGCGACTCAGGGCGTGGCGACCGGCGCGGCCACGCGCTACGCTGATGTAAGCCGCGTATCACGCGGCCGCTATTGCGCGCCCTCGCCGGCGTGGTTACACTCCGCGCAGGATCTTGTGCGTGGAAAAGGAACAAGCGATGTTCGAGCGGATCGGCAGCATGCACCGATTTCTCCAGGCGCGCGCATTCTATGCGCTCGTGCTCAGCAGCGCGCTGGCGCTGGCGCTGCTTGCGGCGCGGGTGGCGCGCACGCACCAGCTAAGCCTGACCTTCCTGGCGTGGAATCTGGCGCTGGCGTGGATGCCATACCTGGCCAGCCTATGGGCCGCAGCCACGCAGCTGCGCCGCCCGGGCGCGTGGTGGCTGCTGCTGGCGCCCGGCGCGCTGTGGCTGCTGTTCTTCCCTAACGCGCCCTACATCGTCACCGACCTCATCCACCTGCGCGAGCGCCCGCCCGTGCCGCTGTGGTACGACATCGGGCTGCTGGCGGCGTTTATGCTGGCGGGCTGCTTTCTGGCGGTGGTGTCGCTCCAGGTGATGCAGACGCTGGTGCGCCGCACGGCCGGCGCCGCCGCCAGCTGGCTGTTCGTGCTGGGCGCGAGCGGGCTGGCCGGGCTGGGCGTGTACCTCGGCCGGGTGCTGCGCTGGAACAGCTGGGACGCGCTGCTGTACCCGCGCGACGTGCTGGCCGACGCGCTGGCGCCGCTGCTGCACCCGCGCGGCAACCTCCACCCGCTCGCGCTCAGCGCCGAGTTCGCCGCAGTGCTGTTTGTTTGTTATGTCACGTTTTACTGCGTGCGCCAGGGCGGGCGCCTGGGCGACGAGCGCCGCTAGGCGCCGGATGCTGCGAACGGCACAAGCGCCCCCCCGTCGTCGAGTGTCCACAGGCTGCCATCGCTGGCGGGGATGCCGCTGATCGCGCGCCAGCGCTCGGGCACGGGCTGCGGCAGCGCCAGCAGCCCGCC
>CALLYN010000670.1 GCA_937858455.1 uncultured Kouleothrix sp. | reverse complement strand
GCGTTCGCCGTAACCGGCGCCGCACACCGCGTCGGCCTGCGCCGACAGCAGCGCGCCCGCGCTTGAGATGCTGCGCGCCAACTTGGCCGCGAACGAGCAGGCCGGCGTCGAGCCGGTCGAGGCCGACGTGTTCAAGCTGCTGCGCCAGTACCGCCACGAGGGCCGCCAGTTCGACGTAGTGATCCTCGACCCACCCAAGTTCGCCCATGCCCAGGCCCAGCTCGAGCGGGCCACCCGCGGCTACAAAGACATCAACCTGATCGCCATGCAGCTGCTGCGGCCCGGCGGCGTGCTGGCCACCTTCTCGTGCTCGGGGCTGGTATCGGCCGACCTGTTCCAGAAGGTGGTGTTCGGCGCCGCGCTCGACGCCCGCCGCGACGTGCAGATCGTCGAGCGGCTGACGCAAGCGCCCGACCACCCGGTGCTGCTGAGCTTCCCGGAAGGCGAGTACCTCAAGGGGCTGGTCTGCCGCGTCGCGTAATCCCCAGGGCTTGCGCGGTCGGCGTGTTTCTGCCTGCGGAAGAGTGCGCCTTTTGCAATTCTTATGAGCTACAACATCCTCGAAGACGGGCACGTCTCCAGCCCAAGCGGCTTCCGCGCAACAGGCGTCGCGGGGGGGCTGAAGGAGGTGCGCGCGCGCGACCTGGCGCTGGTCTACTCGCGGCACCCTTGCCGCGTGGCCGCCAGCTTCACCAGCAACGCCATTCTGGCCGCGCCGGTGTTTTTCAACCAGGCCATCCTGGCGCGCAACCGCGAGCAGATCCGCGCGGTGCTGATCAACGCCGGGCAGGCCAACGCCGGCACCGGCCAGCAGGGGCTGGCCGACGCGGTGGAGTGCGCCAAGATCACCGCCGACGAGCTTGAGATCGCGCGCGACAGCGTGCTGCTGATGTCGACCGGCCAGATCGGCGTGCCGCTGCCCATGCACCGCATGAAAGACGCGGTGCGCCGGGCCGTCTCCGAGCTCGACAGCGGCGGCGGCCGGCGCGCGGCAATGGCGATTCTCACCACCGACACACGCCCGAAAGATCGCGCGCTGGTGGTGTCGCTGCGCGAGGGCCGCAGCGTGGCGATCGGCGGGATGGCTAAGGCCGGCCGCCTGGCCCACCCGCGCATGGCTACCACGCTGGCGCTGCTCACCAGCGATGTGGCGATCGACACGCGCCTGCTGGCGCGCTCGCTCGAGCAGAGCGTGGCGCTGTCGTTCGGGCGCACCGTGCTCGAGGGCGACCCAAGCCCGAACGACGGGATTCTGCTGCTGGCGAACGGCGCCGCCGCCAATGAGCCGATCGTCGACGCCGGCTCGTGGGAGTATGGCGCCTGGCAGGAGGCGCTCGACGCGATCTGCGCCGACCTGGCCCAGCAGGTGCTGCGCGACGCGGCCGGCGCCGGCAAGATCGTCCAGGTGCACGTGCGCGGCGCGGCGAGCGAGGCCAGCGCCCGCCAGGTGGCTCAGGCGGTGGCGCGCTCGTCGGCGGTGCGCTGGGCCTGCGCCCAGGCGCTGCCTGATTGGGGCGGCATCCTGGTGGCGGTAGGTGCTAGCGGCGCCGAGCTGCGGCCCGATCTGCTCGAGCTGCGGCTCGGCCCGGTGGCGGTGATGCTCGAGGGCATGCCGGCGCGCTTTGAGCCAGCCACGGCTGTGCAGGCGCTGTCGGCGCCGGAGGTCGAGCTGACGGTGGATCTGCACATGGGGCTGCACGCCGCATCGGTGTGGGCGTGCACCGGCCCGGCCGACTCGTTTTTGGCCCTATAATACGCTGTTCGCTTGATCACGTAGAGATTGTGTTGCACTCCGTGGCTTCGCCACGGAGTGCAACACACCAAGAGCCTGTTTGAAAAGGGGTGCGCGAGGGGTTATGCCCCTCGCACTTCCCTTCTGGCAGGTGGCGGCCACATTCGTGGCCGCCACCTGCCAGAACGAGTGATATTTGGAGGGACTTCGTCCCTCCAAACCACCCTTTTCAAACAGCTTCATTGAGTATAAGCTCCCCAGAGACAGAAGAGCGTATGATCATCAAGCTGCCAATCTTCCCGCTGAACAGCGTGCTGTTTCCGGGCGCGCCGATCCAGCTGCATATCTTCGAAGAGCGCTACCGGCTGATGATCGGCCGCTGCATCGAGCAGCGCAGCCCGTTTGGCGTGGCGCTGATCCGCGCCGGCAGCGAGGTAAACCCCGACGACCCGTGGTTCCGCCAGCAGGTCGAGGCGTCGGGCGGCGGCGACGCCGAGCTGAACCAGCTGCGCCGCCAGCTCGGCGGCGAGGCGCAGCCCTACCCGATCGGCACGACCGCGCAGATCAATACCGCCGAGAGCGTGCGGCTCGACGATGGGCGCTACTACCTGATCGCAGTTGGGCAGCGCCGCTTCCGCATTCAGTACCTGGTGCAGCGCCAGCCCTACTATATCGCCTCGGTAGCGTACCTGCCCGAAGAAAGCGCGGCCGTCGACGGCGCGGCTGCCACGCAGCTACGCGAGCTGTACGGGCGCTACTGGGCTGCGGTGGGCGCGCTCACCGGCACGCCCGCGCCGCGCGAGGCCCTGCCCGAAAACAGCGCCGAGCTGACCTACTGGCTGGCGCATCGCCTGCAGGTCGATAACCAGCAGAAGCAGCGCTGGCTCGAGGCCGATGTGGGCACGCGGCTGCGCGAGATGAGCGCGGCCATTCGCAACGAGCTGGCAATGCTGCCGGGCATCGAGCCGGGCGAAAACGAGCGCGGCTGGAGCGGCCCCGGCACCTGGAACTAGCCAGACCTGAGCGCCGCCAGCGTTTGACGCTCTTCGTCCTGCGTGCGGCGGCACCAAGCGCACAGATATGATTATTGGCGCCTGTACGATTATTCTGCATCTCCCCGGCGTATTCTCGCTGAAAGAAAAGCGCAGCATCGTCAAATCGGTGCTGGCGCGCCTGCGCAACGAGTTCAACGTCTCGGCCGCCGAGGTCGACGCGCAAGACGCGCATACCCGCGCCGTCCTGGGCGTCGCCTGCGTCTCGGGATCGTCGGAGTATGCGCGCGGCCAGCTCGAGGCGGTGGTGCGCTGGATCGAGGAAAACCGGCCCGACGCGCCGGTGATCGACTATGCGATCGAGCTTCTTTAGCTGACGAAAGACGAAAGATCAAGGCAAAAGACGAGATTTTCTTTCGTCCTTGTTTTTGGTCTTTGATCCTTCGTCCTTTGTCAATCATATGGACGAGCTGCTGCCCTACCCGTTCCTCGCCATTGTTGGCCAGGCCGAAATGAAGACCGCGCTCACGCTGACGCTGGTGAACCCGCAGATCGGCGGAGTGCTGCTGGTTGGGCCGTATGGCGTAGGCAAAACCACGGCAGTGCGCGCGCTGGCCGACCTGATGCCGCTGATCGCACGCGAGGAGCCGGGCGACGACGGCCAGCCCGTGACGCGGCAGGCGCCCATGCGGATCATCGAGCTGCCGCTCAACGCCCGGCTTGAAGACGTAGTAGGCGGCATCAACGAGCGCGTTGCGCTCGAGCAGCAGCGCATCCTGCTGGAAGAAGGCGTGCTGGCCAAGGCGCACCGCAACCTGCTGTACATCGACGAGATCAACCTGCTCGACGCGCGCGTCGTCGACGCGATCCTCGACGCCGCCGCCCAGGGGCGCACCTTTGTGCGCCGCGGGCCGATGACGCGGCTCTACCCGGCCCAGTTCGCGCTGGTCGGCTCGATGAACCCCGAGGAGGGCACGCTACGGCCGCAGATTCTCGACCGCTTCGGGCTGCGGGTGTGGGTCGCCCCGCTCGCCGAGCGCCGCCAGCGCCTGGAGATCTACCGGCGCACGCGCGAGTTTCGCCAGAGCCCCGAGGAGTTCCGCGCGCGCTTCGCCGGCGAGCTCGGCCAGCTCAAGCACGAGATCGCCACGGCACGCGAGCTGCTGCCACACGTGCAGGTGCCGCCCGATGTCGAAGATTACGCGCTTGGCTGCATTCAGGCGCTCAAGATCCCTTCGCACCGCGCCGAGATCGCGCTGCTCGAAGGCGCGCGCGCCCGCGCCGCCGCCGACAACCGCGATGTTACGACGCGCGCCGATGTCGCCACGATCGCGCCGCTGGCGCTGCGCCAGCGCCGCAGCCTGCAGATCGAGAGCTACGCGGCGCAGATGGCCGCCGAAGACGCGGCGATCGAGCAGGCGCTGCGCCAGGTCGGGGG
>CALLYN010000669.1 GCA_937858455.1 uncultured Kouleothrix sp. | reverse complement strand
ACGGAGAACTTCAGGTCGGCTGCCAGGCCGGCGCGCCCAGCCGACCAGGCCAGCAGCTCGGCCAGGCTCGGCCAGCGCGCCCCCAGATCAAACACCGCCCCGTCGCGCACAAGCCCGAGCCGCGCGCCGCCCATGCCGTCGGTAAACCTGCAAAGAAACATCGCGCCCCCATTCGAATTGCAGAGTGCCACAACACGCCAAACCGAACTACCATTATAATCGACAGTCGCCCAACTGCCAGCGCCGGTGCTGCCGCAGGTTGACGCCGCCAGCGCCGCAACCTATAATGCCCAGGCTCCATGTCTCCACAACGGCGTGAACGACGAGCCGACCAGACCGAGCGACACAACGGCGCCTCGCGCGGTGTGTTTTGCAGCAGCCCCACAAAGGAAAATCAATGGCCGCCCCACCCCTGACGAATGGTGAACGTCTCTCGACCACGATCCGTCTCCTCGGCGACATCCTCGGGCAAGTCATTCGCGAGCAGGCCGGCGAGGCCGCCTTCAGCCTCGAGGAGCGCGTGCGCAAGCTCGCCAAAGCGCTGCGCGCCGAAGGCCAGCCCGAGCAGGCCGCCAACATGCAGCAGATCGTCGCCGGCCTGTCGATCGAGCAGGCCCACGACCTGCTCAAAGCCTTCAGCACTTACTTCGCGCTTGTCAACCTTTCCGAGCAGCTGCAGCGCCTGTGGGTGCTGCGCGAGCGCGCCCAGCAGCGCCCCGACACCCCGCGCTCTGAGTCGATCGCCGCGGCCGTGGCCGAGCTGCGGCGCAATGGCGTGCCGGCCGACGAGCTACAGCAGTGGCTCAACTCGGCGCTGATCCTGCCGGTGTTTACGGCCCACCCCACCGAGGCGCGCCGCCGCACCACGATCGAGAAGCTCCGCCGGCTGGCGGTGCTGGTCGAACGCCGGCTGGCCGGCGACAGCGCGCACGCCGAGATCAACCAGCGCATCGCCGAGGAGGTAGCCGGCCTGTGGCAGAGCGACGAGGTGCGGATCATCCGCCCCACCGTGGTCGACGAGGTGAAAAACGGCCTATACTATTTCGAGGCGACACTGTTCAACCTGATCCCGCGGCTCTACCGCGAGCTCGAGCACGCCCTGGTAAGCCACTACCCCGAGCATCGCTGGCACGTGCCCGAGCTGCTGCGCTTCGGCTCGTGGATGGGCGGCGACCGCGACGGCAACCCGTTCGTCACCCCCGACGTCACGATCGAGACAGTGAAGCGCATGCGCGGCTGGGCATTGAAGCGCCAGATCGCCACGATCGAAGAGCTTAGCCGGCGCCTCAGCCAGTCGATCCGCCAGGTGCCCGTCAGCGATGAGCTGCGCGCCTCGCTCGAAGCCGACGCCCGGCTGTTTCCCGAAACGGCTATGCTGCTGGCGCGCCGCAACCCCTACGAGCTGTATCGCCAGAAGTGCACCTACATCCGCGAGAAGCTGCTGCGCTCCGAGCGGCTGGCCGCCGAGCACACCCCCGACTGGGGCCACGCCGCGCCGCTGCCACCGCCCGGCACGTTCTACCACCACCGCCGCGAGCTGCTCGACGACCTGAAGGTGATGGAGCGCAGCCTGCGCGCCAATGGCGGCGGCGGCGCGGCCGACGGCGCGCTGCACGACGTCGTGCGCCAGGCCGAGGTATTTGGCCTGCACACTGCCACGCTGGACATCCGCCAGCACAGCGAGCGCCACAACGCCGCGCTGGCCGAGGTGCTGCGCGTCGCCGGCGTCTGCGACGACTACCTGGCCTTGGCCGAGCCCGAGCGCGTCGCGCTGCTGGCACGCGAGGTCGCCAACCCGCGCCCGCTCATCCCGGCGCGCCTGCCCTACAGCGACCCAACCGCCGAGATCGTCAGCACTTTCCGCACCATCGCAGCCATCACCGAGCAGATCAGCCCCGAGTCGATTCATACCTACATCATCAGCATGACCACCGGCGCCAGCGATCTGCTGGCGGTGCTGCTGTTCGCCAAAGAGGCCAGGCTGTTCGAGCCCGAGCGCAGCGCCAGCTGGCTGAATATCGTGCCGCTGTTCGAGACCGGCGCCGACCTGGCGGGCTGCGACCGCGTGATGGCGGCGTGCCTGAACATCCCGATCTACCGCGAGCATCTGCGCCTGCGCGGCAATGTGCAAGAGATCATGATCGGCTACTCCGACAGCAACAAAGATGTCGGCTTCGTAGCCGCCAACTGGGCGCTGTACCAGGCTCAGCGCGCGCTGCGCGATATGGCCAGGCGCGAAGGAATCGGCCTGCGCCTGTTCCACGGGCGCGGCGGCGCGATCGGCCGCGGCGGCGGCCCGGCCAACCAGGCGATTCTAGCGCAGCCGCCCGGCAGCATCGGCAACCAGATCAAGATCACCGAGCAGGGCGAAGTGATCGCCGACCGCTACGGCCTGCCCGACCTGGCGCACCGCCACCTCGAGCAGCTGATCAACGCGGTGCTGCGCGCCCAGTTCGCCCCGCAGCACGACGCCCCGGCCGAGTGGGAGCAGGCGCTCGAGCAGCTCGCCACGATCGCCCGCCAGCACTACCGCGCGCTGGTGTACGGCCGGCCCGACTTCGTGCCCTACTTCCGCACCGCTACGCCGATCGCCGAGATCAGCCGGCTGAATATCGGCAGCCGCCCGGCCAGCCGCCGCAACAGCGATCGGATCGAAGACCTGCGCGCCATCCCCTGGGTGTTTAGCTGGATGCAGAGCCGCCACACCCTGCCCGGCTGGTTTGGCCTGGGCTATGCCCTTGAACAATTTATCTCGTCGAGCGACGCGGAGCCGTCGGCACAGGCAGGCCAGGCGCGCAGCGCACACAGCAGCGGCAGCTCGTCGCCCGCCGAGCGGCTGGCGCTGCTGCAAGACATGTACGCCAACTGGATGTTCTTCCGCACCATGATCGACAGCGCGCAGATGATCCTCGGCAAGGCCGACCTGCCGATCGCCGAGCGCTACGCCGAGCTGACGCCCGACCAGGCGGCCGCGCGGGCAATCTTCGACGAGGTGCGCGCCGAGCACACGCGCGCCAGCCAGATGATCTGCCAGGTGGCGCGGATCGACCAGCTGCTCGAGCGCAGCCCGATCTTGCAAACCTCGATCGCGCGGCGCAACCCGTACATCGACCCGATGAGCTACATTCAGGTCGAGCTGCTGAAGCGGCTGCGCGCCGACCCGTCCGGCCCCGACCATTCAGCGCTGGAAGACGCGATACTGCTCAGCATCAGCGGCATCGCGGCCGGGCTGAAAAACACCGGCTAGCGCCCGATCGGCACCAGGCCGCGCTGCAGCGCCACCGCCACGGCCTCAGCGCGGCTCTGCACGCCCAGCTTGCCGAAAATATGGCTGATGTGCGACTTGACGGTGTTCTCCGACAGGTTCAGCTGCGAGGCAATGGCCTTGTTGCTCGACCCGACGACGATCAGCCGCAGCACCTCCAGCTCGCGCGCCGAAAGCTCCTCGCCGCGCTCGGCCTCGGCCATGCGCTCGAGCAGCTTGGCCGCCACCGCCGGCTCGAGCGCGGCACCGACGTGGTCGCGGCCATGACCGGGACCGTGCGCGGCATGC
>CALLYN010000668.1 GCA_937858455.1 uncultured Kouleothrix sp. | reverse complement strand
AGCACATGGGCCTGAACTGCCTGCGCACGCATATCAAGATCACCGACCCGCGCTACTACGACGCGGCCGACCGCATTGGCCTGCTGATCTGGACCGAGCTGCCCAACTGGGAGAACCTGACCGCCGGCGCGCGCACCCGCGCCAAGGCCACCATCGGCGGCATGGTCGAGCGCGACTGGAACCACCCCTCGATCATCATCTGGACGATCATCAACGAGGGCTGGGGCGTGGATCTGGCGGTGAACGCCGACCACCGTGCCTGGCTGGCCGAAACCTACGAGTACCTCAAGGAGCTCGACCCGTACCGCCTGATCGTCGGCAACTCGCCCTGCCTCAGCAACTTCCACGTCGTCACCGATATTGAAGATTTCCATAACTACTACTCCATCCCCGATCACTACCGCAAGTGGCGCGACTGGGTGCAGACCTTCGCCAGCCGGCCGTCGTGGACGTTCGCCCACAGCTACGAGAACATCGACACCTGGCGCGCGTTCATGCGCGACCCGTGGAACCCGCTGCCGCGCACGGTGGCGCCCGAGGTGCGCCGCCGCGGCAACGAGCCAATGGTGGTGTCGGAGTTCGGCAACTGGGGGCTGCCCGATGTCGGCAAGCTGCGCGAGTGCTACGGCGGCCAGGAGCCGTGGTGGTTCGAGACCGGCCTCGAATGGGGCGATGGCGTGGTGTACCCGCACGGCATCGAGCAGCGCTTCAAGGCCTATCACCTCGACAAAGTCTTCCCCACGCTGGCCGACCTGACGGCCGCCAGCCAGCGCATGCAGTTCACCGCGCTGAAGTACGAGATCGAGCAGATGCGCCGGCACTCCAGCATTGTCGGCTATATCATCACCGAGTTCACCGACGTGCACTGGGAGTGCAACGGCCTGCTGGACATGTGCCGCAACCCCAAGGCATTCTACGATGTGATCGGCCAGGTCAATAGCGCCGACGCGCTGGTGCCCGACAGCGAGCGCGTGGTGTTCTGGGCCGGCGAGCGCTGCGAGGTGCGCCTGGCGCTCTCGCACTTCTCCGATATCGACCTGCGCGGCAGCCAGCTGGTGTGGAATGTCGACCTGTGGCCCGAGATCGGCGGCAGCTTTGAAGACCTGACGTTCCAGCCCGCCCAGGTGACCAGCATCGGCACCATGGTCTTCGATACCCCGCAGATCGAGCAGAGCGCGCGCGCGCGGCTCGAGTTCCGGCTGCTCGATGCAAACGGCGGCGAGATCACCTGCAACCACCAGGAGCTGTACGTGTTCCCGCGCGCGCTCGCCGCCCCGCCCGCCCCCGGCGGCACGCCGATCGGCATCTGCGTGCCCGACTCGCCGGCGCTCGCGGCGCGGCTGCAGGCCCTCGGCTACCAGCTGGCCGCCACGCTCGAAGCAGCCGACCTGGCGGTCGTCGAGACCATGACCGACGAGATGCGCTGGCATGTGCAGAACGGCGGGCGCGTGCTGTGGCTGGCCGAGGCCGCCGAGACGCAGCAGACCTACCTGGGCAGCCTGAGCATCGCCCAGCGCAAGGGCCGCAGCTGGCAGGGCGACTGGGCCAGCAACTTCAACTGGATCCGCCAGGATCGCATGTTCGGCGCCATCCCCACCGGCGGCACTGTCGACTTCGCGTTTGCCGACCTGATCCCCGACCAGGTGATCGTCGGCCTGAGCCCGCGCGATTTCACCGCCGATGTCCACGCCGGCCTGTTCGTCGGCTGGCTGCACCACACCGTCGGCCTGATCGCCGAGCGCCACTTTGGCAGCGGGCGGCTGCTGATCTCGACATTCCACCTCAGCGATCACGTAGATGCCAGCCCGGTAGCGCGGGTGATGCTGAACGACCTGCTGGCCTACCTGGTGCGCCCGGTGATGAAGGGCGAGCCGACCTACGTCGAGGAGCTGCCGGCGTAGGCCGCGATGGCGGCGAGTATGTTGTTGGGAGTAGGGCGCCGCTTCGCTACGCGCTACTCCTAAAAAAGCACCCCTCTCCCGCCGCAGCGAGAGAGGGGTGCAACCGCCTGCGGCCGGTGCTAGCCGGCCTGCGCGGCGCGCGGGCGCTTGGCCTTGCTGGCGCGCGGCAGCTCGATCGGCGTACCGGCCGGCAGCTCCAGCACATTCTGGCTCTCGCCGATGGCGCGCTCGGCCAGGCCCTGGCGCTCGGGCAGGGTGCGGTAGAGCTTCAGCGCCTGCGCCACCACTTGGTCCATGTTGTAGTACTTGTAGGTCGCCAGCCGGCCCACGAAATACACGCCCGGCGTCGCTTCGGCCAGCGCCTTGTAGCGCGTATAGATCGCCGCGTTCTCGGTGCGCGGCACGGGGTAGTACGGGTCGCCCTCGGCCTGCGGGTACTCGTACACAATGCTGGTCTTGGGGTGCTCCTGGCCGGTCAGGTACTTGAACTCGGTCACGCGGGTGTAGGCGTAGTCGTTGGGGTAGTTGATCACCGGCGCGGGCTGGTACATCGGCGTGTTGTGCGTCTCGTGCACGAAGTTCAGCGAGCGGTAGGGCAGCTTGCCGAAGCAGTAATCGAAGAACGTATCGATCGGCCCGGTGTAGATCATCTCGCGGTACGGGATGATATCCATAATCTCGCGGTAGTCGGTGTTCAGCAAGATCTTGATGTTCGGGTGGTCGAGCATGCGCTCGAACATGCGCGTGTAGCCGTGCAGCGGCATGGCCTGGAATGTGTCGGTGAAGTAGCGGTCGTCGCGGTTGGTGCGCGTCGGCACGCGCGCTGTCACCGAGGCGTCGAGCTCGGATGGGTCGAGCCCCCACTGCTTGCGCGTGTAGCCGCGGAAGAATTTCTGGTACAGCTCCTGCCCGACCTTGCTCACCACCACGTCTTCCGAGGTGCGGATCTGCGTGCGCGGCTCGGCGATCGACTTCAAGAATTCGTCGACCTGGAACGAGGTGAGGCTCAGCCCATACAGCTGGTTGATCGTGTCGAGGTTGATCGGCATCGGCAGCAGCATGCCGTCGACGCAGGCGCGCACGCGGTGCTGGTATGGGCGCCAGGCCGTGAACTGCGATAGGTAGTCGAATACATCTTTGGAGTTGGTATGAAAGATGTGCGGGCCGTACTTGTGGATCAGCAGCCCGTCGTCGTTGTAGAAGTCGTAGGCGTTGCCGCCGATGTGCGGCCGCACGTCGCAGATCAGCACGCGCTTGTTGGCGCCGCGCGCCAGCCGCTCGGCCAGCACGCTGCCGGCAAATCCTGCCCCGACGATTAAATAGTCAAACACGGTATACTCCTTAGCTTTAGCAAAGCTACAAATCTTCAATCCACCCCTCCCCCATTGTTTACGGCGCGCCATTAGCAGGGCTGTTCGCCGCCAGGCGCAGCCCTATACCCTGCTGCCGCAAGCGTAGCGCGCGGCCCATGTGAGCCTGGCGGTGAAACGGCGCAGCTAGGCGCCGGGTCGCTTGGCCGCAATCGCCTGCTCGATCAGGTCGCGCATGGCTGCGGCGGTGGTGTCCCACGAGGTTCGCGCCAATACCGCGCGCATCTTGGTCGCGCGCTCGGCGCGCTCGTCCGGGCTGGCGGCCAGCGCTCGCTCGCACGCGCCGATAAATGCCTCGGCTGTGTCGCCCAGGTACACGATCTCGCCGTATGGCTCGGCCACGTCGGCGATCGGCGTGCTGACGATTGGCAGCTCGGCGGCCATGTACTCGAGCGTTTTGGTCGGGCTGATGAAGCGCGTGGCCTCGTTGCGCGCGAACGGCAGCAGGCAGGCGTCCCAGCCGGCCAGGTACGCCGGCAGCTCCTGGTAGCTGCGCTGGCCGAGGTAGTGGATATTCGGCTGGCGCGGCAGCGTGGCCGGGTCGATCTTCACCACTGGCCCGATGATCACCAGCTGCCACTCGGGGTGCGCGCTCGCCAGTGCGCCGAGCAGCGCGGTGTCGACCCGCTCGTCGATGACGCCGTAGAAGCCTAGCCGTGGCCCTGGCAGCTCGGCCTGGTCGGGCGGCTCGGCCATGCCCGCGCGGGCCTGGCGGAAGTGCGCGGTGTCGACGCTGCTGGGGAAGCAGTGCACGCTGGGGTGGCGGTCGCGCTTCGCGCGGTACAGGCTCGGCCCGCCAGTGAACACCAGGTCGGCCCAGCGCATGAGCTCGTCCTCGCGCTGCAGCAGCGCGGGCGGGGCGTGCGCAAACGCCGATAGCTCGTCCATGCAGTCGTACACCACCGCCTGCGGCGCCAGCGCCTGTGCCAGCGGTAGCGCCAGCGGCGTGTAGAGCCAGGCTACGTATTCGCTTATCCGCTCGCCGGCCAGCAGCTCGGGCAGCAGCTCGCGGAATGTGCCGATATGCTCGTCGTGAAACCCTGGCGCCGCCAGCGGCGTGTGGAGCCGCGCGACTGCCACGCCCGCCTGCGGCTGGCTCAGCTCCCAGGCCGGGTCGGCGCCGGGCGTGTGCCAGGGCTCTTCAATAAAGAGCACGCGGCGCCAGCCCGCCAGGCGCGTCAGCAGGTGCTGCGGCCGCTGGTACACGAAATCCCAGCGCAGGTGCGAAAAAACGACAATCCCTTGGTCTTTGCTCATAGTTCCCCTTTTGCAGTCCGAAACTAGCCCTTTTCGCCAGGCATGCCGGCGCTGGCCGAAAAGCGAGACGTAGCCAGGCAATCGCTTTTCGCATAGATGATCGATCGAATGTTTTGATAGTTAGGCGTGTTTGGGCGTTGTTCTGCGATGTTGGAGGCAAGAGAAAACGAGTGTCGCCCTACGAGAGGCCGATACTCAAATCGTCAGCGATACGTTGTGCTTCATTCGTAAGAGCTATGAAGCAAGTTTTATGCCAAGTTTTACGCTCTATCGTTAGGCTAGCTGCGCCTGCGCGCGCCGCAGCTCGGCGGCATATGCGCGGTCGAGCACGCGCTCAAGGCGTCCGTTGGCGTCGGGGCGCAGATCCCACAGCCCGCTGTTATGCCAATGCTCGAGGTTATCCCAGTCGGGCCGGTCGAGGATCGGGTAGATGCAGATGCCTTCGATCGGCGTGCCGGCCGCGCGGGCCAGCTGCACCTCTGCGGCGATCTCGGCGATCCAGGGGCCGCGCCCTATGCCGAAGTGGCTCGTCTCGGAAATAAACAGCGGCCTGCGGTAGCGCTCGTAGACTTCGGCCAGCAGCTGGTGCAGCGGCACCCAGCGCTTGTCGCGCGGGGTGTCTTCCCAGCGCAGTCGCGCCTCGGCGTCGTCGCCGGGGTGCTCCCACTGGTTGGCGTGGTAGAAGTTCAGGCCCATCACGTCGAGGTAGCGCGGCGCGCCGCCCAGGTCGGGGTGCGCGCGGCCGGCCAGCATGTCCCAGGCCTCGAACTGCCCGGCGCGCTGCGCCGCCGCGGCGTCGGCCAGCTCGGGCCGGCCGCGCGGCGTCACCACGTGGATCAGCGGGTCGACGTGCACAAACCGCGCGCGCGGGTCGACATCCCAGATCGCCTCGCAGCCGGCGATCGCCGCGCGCACCAGCTGGCGCTTCAGCTCGAGGCCGCGCCCGCGCTGGCAGGGGTAGATATACGCCTGGCTGCCGGCGGCCCAGGCCAGAAACGAGATCTCGTTGATCGGCGTGTAGAACGGCACCTCGTCGCTCTGGGCGGCGAAGAAGTCGGCCGTCGCGCGGCAGAAGCGCGCGAACCGATCGACAAACGCCGGCGCGAAGATGTCGATGTCGGTGGGCCAGCCGTAGTGGCAGATGTTCCAGATCACCTGGATGCCCTGCTGGCGCGCCGCAGCAGCCATCGGCGCGAGCGACGCGAAGCTGAAGCGGCCCGCGCGCTCGATCAGCGGCCAGCGGATGCCGTCGCGCGCGGCGCGCATGCCCAGCTCGCGGATGCGGGCGTAGTCGCCGCTAGCCTGCGCGTCGTGCTGCGTCTCGGCGATCATATCCAGCCGCCGGCCGGTTCGCGTGATCTGGCATGCCGATTCGAAGCCGGCGAGCCAGAACGAGCGGAACAGCGTGGCCGGCACAGGTGTCGCCTGATCGTGCATAGAATGTGTTGCTCCTGTCGCTGTCAGCGGCCAAAAAAAACAAGCGACGCTCGCAGCGCGCGGCGCTGCGGGCGCTCTGCCTGGCGCGTGGCAGCGTAAGCCCGATACCTAAAACCAGCTAGCAGCTAGCAACATGCGTACCAGCTCAATCTTTTGGGCGATGCCGCCGCGCAGCCAGCGCGGTATAGTCATGCTTTCCGGTGCCGTTCGAGCAGCGCGCCGTCGCCGGGCTTCGTCCTTTGCGGCAGGTATTCTCGGGCCTGCTGCGGCCGCCAAGCGGCTACCCGCCGGCCTCGCGCACAGGCGGCGGCGGCGTACGCCCTACCAGCAATTAGGAGCTTATGCACCATTCAATCGAACAGTACCGGCAGCTGCTGGGCACCTACCTGCGCCCGCAGCGCGGCCGGGTGTCGCTGCTGGCGCTGCTGCTGCTCGCCGGCATTGCGCTGCAGCTCGTCAACCCGCAGCTGCTGCGCTACTTCATCGACAGCGCCCAGGCTGGCGCGGCGCGCGCCGCGCTGATTGCGGCCGGCGCGGCGTTTGTCGGCATGGCCCTGGCTACCCAGGGGCTGTCGGTCGCGGCCACCTACCTGAGCGAGCAGGTAGGCTGGGAGGCCACCAATGCGCTGCGCGCCGACCTGGCGCTGCACCTGCTGCGGCTCGACCTGGCATTCCACAAAGCGCGCACGCCCGGCGAGCTGATCGAGCGCGTCGACGGCGATGTGACCGCGATGGCCAACTTCTTCTCGCAGTTTGTGATCAAGGTGCTGGGCAACGCGCTGCTGGCGGTGGGCGTGCTGGCGATGCTGTTCCGCGAAGATTGGCGCGTCGGGCTGGCGCTGAGCGCCTTCGCGCTGCTGGTGCTGCTGGTGCTGGTAGGCACCCAGCGCGTCGCGGTGCCGTACTGGAAGCGCGCGCGCCAGGCCAGCGCCGAGCTGTTCGGCTTTATCGAAGAGCGCCTTTCGGGCACCGAAGACATTCGCTCAAGCGGCGCGGTGCCCTATACCATGCGCCGGCTCGCCGAGCATATGCGCGGCCAGATGCGCGTCGAGCGCACGGCCAATGTGATCGGCGCCGTCACCTGGGCTACGCCGGTGGGCCTGTTCGCGATCGGCGTGGGCGTGGCGTTTGTGCTGATCAAGCGCCTGTTCGATGGCGGCGCGCTCTCGCTCGGCTCGGCCTACCTGATTTTTTTCTACACCCAGGCGCTGTTTCAGCCGCTCGACCTGATCACCCGCCAGATCGAAGATTTCCAGAAGGCCGCCGCAGGCTTTGCGCGCGTGCGCGAGCTGCTGGCCGTACGCGGCAGCCTGCGCGATGGCGACACGCCGCTGCCGGCCGGGCCGCTGGCCGTCGATTTCGAAACGGTGTCGTTCGGCTATGCCGACGAGGCCGCCAGCGGCCCGCAGCAAACCAGCGCCGGCGTGCCGGCCGGCGCCTACCAGCCGCCGGCTGAGATCGAGCGGGTTGTGCACGAGGTCAGCTTCTCGCTCGCTCCTGGCCGGGTGCTCGGCATCCTTGGGCGCACCGGCAGCGGTAAAACCACGCTCACCCGGCTGCTGTTCCGGCTCTACGACCCGCAGGCCGGCGCCATTCGGCTCGGCGGGCTCGACATTCGCGACGCCAGCCGGGCCGGCCTGCGCGCCCGCGTGGGCATGGTGACGCAGGACGTCCAGCTGTTCCACGCCAGCGTGCGCGATAACCTGACATTCTTCGACGAGACGATCGGCGACGCGGAGCTGCTGGCCGCGCTGGGCGAGCTGGGGCTGCGGCCCTGGCTCGACGCGCTGCCCCAGCGGCTCGACACGATCCTGGCCAGCGGCGGCGGGCTCTCGGCCGGCGAGGCCCAGCTGCTGGCGTTCACGCGCGTGTTCCTGCGCGACCCCGGCCTGGTGATCCTGGACGAAGCCTCGGCCCGGCTCGACCCGGCTACCGAGCAGCTGCTCGAGCGCGCGCTCGACCGGCTGCTGCGCCCGGCGCAGGGCCGCCGCACCGGTATTATCATCGCGCACCGGCTTGGCACCGTGCTGCGCGCCGACGACATTCTGATCCTCGAGGGCGGGCGCGTCGCCGAGTTTGGCCCGCGCGAGCAGCTGATGCGCGACCCTGGCTCGCGCTTCGCCGCGCTGCTGCGCGTGGGCATGCACGAGGTGCTGGCATGAAACCAGCCTGGTGGTTCTACTGGCGGCTGATCCGCTTTGTGCCGTGGATCTACGCGATCAACCTGGCCGCGATCATCGTGGTGCTGCTGCTCGAGCTGGCGCCAGGGCTGCTCATCCGCGAGTTCTTCGATACGCTCTCCGGCCAGGCGCGCACCGGCCTGGGGGTGCCGGCGCTGGCGGCGCTGCTGGTGGGGGTGGCGCTGGCGCGCATGGCCACGCTGTACTTGCTTCCGGCTACCAACACCACATTCAAGTACACCGCTGGTGGTCTCATCCGCACCAACCTGCTGGCGCGCATCCTCGAGCGGCCTGGCGCGCGCGCGGTGCCCTACTCGCCCGGCGAGGCGATCAGCCGCTTTCGCGAAGATATCGACGAGACGCTGTGGAGCCTGATCCTCACGAACGACCTAATCGCGCTGACGATCTTCGCGCTGGCTGGCCTGGCGATCATGCTGGCGATCAACCCGTTCATCACTGTCGCGGTGTTCCTGCCGCTCGCGCTGGTCGTGGCCGTCACTAACCTTGTCGGCCAGCGGCTGCAGGCGTATCGCAAGGCCAGCCGCGAGGCCACCGGCGGCGTCACCGGCTTTCTGGGCGAGGTGTTCGGCGCGGTGCAGGCGGTGCAGGTTGCCGGCGCGGAAGCGCGCGCGGTGCGTCACTTCCGCAAGCTCAACGACGCGCGCCGGGTTTCGAGCCTGCGCGACCGGCTGTTCAACGAGATCCTGCACTCGGTGTTTTTGAATACCGCCAACCTTGGCACCGGCCTGATCTTGCTGCTGGCGGCCGACGCCATCCGCACCGGCGGCTTCACGGTGGGCGATTTCGCGCTGTTCGTCTATAACCTTGGCTGGATCACCGAGTTCACCGGCCATTTTGGCGTGATGCTCTCGCGCTACCGCCAGGCCCAGGTGTCGTTCGAGCGCCTGGTGCTGCTGCTCCAGGGCGCCCCGCCCGAGTCGCTCGTCGCGCACCGGCCGGTGTGGCCGGCGAGCCCCACACCCCACGCCCCGCGCCAGGAAGCCGCGCCGGCCCCTGGCGATCGGCCGCTGCTCGAGGCGCGCGGGCTGGCATTTCGCTACCCCGATTCGGGGCGCGGCATCGAGCAGATCGATCTGCGGCTGGAGCGCGGCTCGTTCACGGTGATCACCGGCCGGATTGGCGCGGGCAAGACGACGCTGCTGCGCGCGCTGCTGGGGCTGCTGCCGGCCGACGCGGGCGTGCTGCTGTGGGA
>CALLYN010000667.1 GCA_937858455.1 uncultured Kouleothrix sp. | reverse complement strand
TGGAAACTTGGAGGGACTTCGTCCCTCCAAACCACCCTTTTCAAACAGCTTCTTATTGTATTGCACGACGTGGCGAAGCCACGTCGTGCAATACAATCGATACGTGATCAAGCGAACAGCGTAGAAGACCCATCGGCGCCTGCCCGGCCCATCCACCTCGTTCTATTGGTTATGCTATAATTAGCCCCAATCGGAAACAGGGGAGCCGGAGGGGCAAAGCTCCTCCGAACCTCCTAGGTTGCGCGTGTATGGGAGCTTTGCCACTACATACGCCCCACCAAGAGAGGATTTTTGGGGGCCTGCGGCCCCCAAACCCCCACCAGTGGTATTTCCAATACAGTCTAATTGCGCGGTGGAAAGCGGAGTGCGCTGATGGAGGTGTGTGGTGCCAATTGGAACAATAGCCGGGCACGACGTGCTACTGGCGCCGTCGGTGCTCTCGGCCGATTTCGCTAACCTCGGCGCGGATGCCCGCGCCGCCGCCGCTGCCGGCGCCGACTGGCTGCAGATCGACGTGATGGATGGCGTGTTCGTGCCAAATATCAGCGTTGGCCTGCCGGTGGTCGCGGCGCTGCGCCGCGCCGTCGATCTGACGCTCGACTGCCACCTGATGATCGTGCAGCCCGAGCGCTACGTGGCCGATTTCGTTAAAGCAGGCGCAAACCACGTCACGGTGCACGTCGAGGCGTCGGTGCACCTGCACCGCACGATCCAGCAGATCAAGCAGCTTGGCGTAACGGCCGGCGTCGCGCTTAACCCGTCGACACCACTGAATACGCTCGACGAGATCTTGCCATATGTCGACCTGGTGCTGCTCATGAGCGTGAACCCGGGCTTTGGCGGCCAGGAGTACATCCCAACCAGCACCGCCAAGATCGCCCGGCTGCGCCAGATCCTCGCCGAGCGCGGCCTCGACCACGTGGCGATCCAGGTCGATGGCGGCGTCAGCCAGCGCAATGTCGCCGAGGTGGCCGGCGCTGGCGCCACCAACATCGTCGCAGGGTCGGCGGTGTTCAACAGCCGGCAGACGGTGGCCGAGGCAATCGACGGCATGCGCGCCGCCCTGCGCGAGCGCTAGCGCCGCGCAGCCCCGCACGTGCGACAAGAGGCAGCTCGAACGTGACGCCGATACGCTATACGCCGGCCATGCCGGTGGCGCTGGCCAGCACCCAGCACGACCCCGAGGGCCGGCTGAACGAGCAGATCCGGCGCGCGCTGCCGGCGCTCGGGGCCACTTTTCAGCATATGGCTGTCCAGGCAACCTGCGCAACCCAACCCGGCGCAATCGAGCTGCTGCGCTCGGCTGGCGCGCTCGTGCGCCAGGAGACGACGGCCGAGTTCAATGGGCTCGCCCGGCTCGGCGGCACCCGCCGAGCTGCGCTTGAGCTGGCGCTCAGCACTGGCGCCGAGCACGTGCTGTTCTGCGATTTCGACCGCGCCCTGCACTGGGCCGAGTTTCACCCAGCCGAGCTAGCCCAGGTTGCCGCGCTGATCGGCCAATACGATTTCACCGTGCTCGGCCGCAGCGAGCGCGCCTTCGCCTCGCACCCGCGCACCCAGCGCGACACCGAGGCGATCATCAACCGGGTGTTCGCGCTCACCGGCGGGCACGCGTGGGACGTCACCGCAGCGGCACGCGGTATCTCGCGCGCCGCCGCTGGCGCACTGCTGGCCGGCTGCCCCGACCAGAGCATCGGCACCGATGTGTCGTGGCCGCTGTTTCTGCTGCGCGCCGGCGGCTTTTCGCTCGGCTACGTCGCCACCGAGGGCCTTGAGTTCGAAACCGCCGACCGCTATGCCGACCAGATCGCCGCCGCCGGCGGGCGGGCGCGCTGGATCGAGCAGATCGACGCCGACCCGCAGCAGTGGGCTTTGCGCGTCGAGCTTGCCCAGATCGAGGTGGTGGCCGCGCTGCCGTACACATAGCGCCACTTAGCGCCGCAGTAAGATGCCGAACAGCGCAACTGCGTAAGCCCTAAAGGTCATCCTGGTTGGCCCGGCCCGCCAGGCATCCCGTTACGCGGCCCGCCGCGTAACTCGTGTAGCTGAGAGGAACCAATGCCCAAAGACGGAATAACGCCACGCGCTCAGGACTACTCGCAGTGGTATTTGGATATCGTCCGCGGCGCCGATTTGGCCGACTACGCCGAAGTGGTTCGCGGCTGTATCGTGTTCAAGCCCACGGGCTACGCGCTCTGGGAGGCGATCCAGCGCGGCCTCGACGACCGGATCAAGGCCACCGGGCATATGAATGCCTACTTCCCGCTGCTGATCCCCAAGAGCTTCATCATGAAAGAGGCCGAGCACGTCGAGGGCTTCGCGCCCGAGCTATTCGAAGTCACCCAGATCGGCGCCAACGAGCTGCCCGAGCCGCTGGTGGTGCGCCCCACCTCCGAGACGATCATCGGCTACTTCTACGCAAAATGGATCCGCAGCTACCGCGATCTGCCGCTGCTGATCAACCAGTGGGCCAATGTGATGCGCGCCGAGATGCGCACCCGCCCATTCCTGCGCACCGCCGAGTTCCTCTGGCAAGAGGGCCATACCGTCCACGTCGACGAGGCCGACGCCGAGCGCGAGACGCTCATGATCCTGCACGACGTGTACGCCGACTTCGTCGAAAAGGAGATGGCCGTCCCGGTGATCAAGGGCCTCAAAACCGAAAAAGAGAAGTTCCCCGGCGCGCTGCGCTCGTACTGCATCGAGGCCATGATGCAGGACGGCCGCGCGCTGCAGGCCGGCACGTCGCACAACCTCGGCCAGAACTTCGCCCGCGCCTTTAACATCAGCTACACCGACCAGAACAACACGATCCAGACGGCGTGGACCACCAGCTGGGGCGTCAGCACCCGCCTGATCGGCGCGCTGATCATGGCCCACTCCGACGACGAGGGCCTGGTGGTGCCGCCGCGCCTCGCGCCCACCCAGGTCGTCGTGGTGCCGATCTACAAGAACGACGCCGAGAAAAGCGCAGTGCTCGGCGCTGTCGAGCAGATCACTGCGCCCTGGAAAGGCCGCCTGCGCTTCAAGATCGACGACCGCGAGAACCTTACGCCCGGCTTTAAGTTCAACGAGTGGGAGCTAAAGGGCGTTCCCGTGCGCGTTGAGGTAGGCCCCAAAGATGTCGAGAAGGGCAGCGTGGCGCTGGCCCGCCGCGACATCCCGGGCAAAGCCGGCAAGTCGTTCGTGCCGCAGGCCGGCCTCGCCGAGCATATCGAGCGCCTGCTCGCCGAGATTCAGCAGAGCCTGTACGACCGCGCGCTCAAGTTCCGCGACGACCACACCGCCGACGTACAAACCTACGACGAGCTCAAGGCGCAGATCGAGCGCGGCTTTGCGCGCTGCTACTGGGCTGGCACCACCGAAGACGAAAAGCGCATCCAGGACGAGGTACGCGCGACGATCCGCTGCATTCCGCTCGACCAGCCCGGCACCGGCGGCACCTGCGTATACACCGGCAAGCCTGCTACCCGCCAGGTCATCTTTGCCCGCGCCTACTAGCGGCCCGCGCGTCGTTTCTGAGCGCCGCGAGTCGCCAAGCGCAATCATATTGTTATCTTTTTTGGCGTGGAGATCGGCTACAATACCAACAGCGTGCCTTTCGGCCCACGTGCCGCGCTCGCGCGAGCCATCATAAGTCGCAGGGCTTACGCAATCGTTTTTGCCTTCGGCAGATGAGAAGATAGGCAGAACCTTTTGAGCCGCAGTCGGCCAACACAGCGTCAGGCTGTGGATCAAAAGAGAGCGTCTTGGAGAGCTGCGCCCTTGGGTGCATTTGGGCGACCTCCCGCGCGGGAGGGCACCGCGTAGGCCCTGTAAGTAAGTGGAAGCACCAGCATGACCAATCCAGCGCTACGCAAGCTTATCGACGCCTGGCAAAGCCAGCAGGCCGACTTTGTCGATCGGCTGGTCGACGATCTGCGCACTCAGGGCAGCCCTTCCTACAGCAATATGCCACGCGAAGAGCTGCGCGATACGCTGGCGAAAAGCGTAGACGCCTGGATCCAGTCGCTTGAGGCCGGCGATTTTGCGACACTGGTGCAGTTCGCGCGCCAGACAGCCCAGCACCGCGCCAGCAGCCAGATTCCGCTCGGCGAAGTGCTTCATGTCGTCGATATCCTGCGCGCGCATCTGTGGGATTTGATGGAGCAGATCTACGAGCCGCGCGAATGGGATCACCACACTATTCGCCTGATCGAGGGCGGCCTGGCCGAGCAGGCCAAGGCGATCATCAGTGCCTACACCGACGTGATGCGCGATGCCCAGGATCTGCTGGCCGAGCGCGACCAGGCGATCGCCTACCAGGGGCGGCTGATCCAGGAGCTGTCGACGCCGATTGTGCCAATTTACGAGGGCGTGCTGGTGCTGCCGCTCACCGGCGCGGTGGACTCACGGCGCGCCACCCAGGTGATGGAAGCGGTGCTGGAGAAGATTGTCGGCAACCAGGCCGACGTGCTCATCCTCGACATCACCGGCGTGCCGGTTGTCGATACCGGCGTCGCGAACTATCTCATCCAGATGGCCCGCGCGGTGAACCTGCTGGGCGCGCAGGTGGTGCTGGTGGGCATTGGCCCCGAAATCGCCCAGACGATTGTGCAGCTGGGCGTCGAGCTGCGCAATATCATTACCCGCTCGAACTTGCAGGCAGGCATCGAGTACGCGCTGCGCCAGCGCGGCTATGCCATCCAGCGCTTAGCTTAGCCCGTGTGCCAATGATACTGCGTTTGTTGCAGTGGCTGGCGCTCGCGCTGCTGGCTGCGAGCCTGAATGCCTGCGCCGCAACCGTGCAGGAACGTCAGGCTCCAACCGCTACGCTTCTCGCTATCACCACTACCGCCACGCGCTCGCCCGCGCCGAGCACCACGCCTACCGCTTCGCCAGCGGCCACAGCCACTACTACGCCAAGCCCGACACCCGCACCGCCAAGCCCGGCGCCCAGCGCCACTCTAGCGCCAGGCCCGGCGCCCAGCGCCACGGCGGTCGAACAGGTCTATGTCTTTCCCGTGCGCAGCCAAGGCAAGCTGAGCTATGGCAAATACCACCACGACTACCCAGCCGCCGACATTTTCTGCCCGATTGGCAGCGAGTTTGTCGCAGTCACGGCCGGCGTTGTCGATTTCGTGAGCCGCGAGGACACCTGGAGCCCGCGCGTCAACGACGGCGCGACACGCGGCGGCCTCTCGGTGGCGATCGTCGGCGACGACGGCGTGCGCTACTATGGCTCGCACCTATCGCAGGTGGCCGATGGCATCGAGCCAGGTGTGCGCGTAGTAGCCGGGCAGCTGCTGGGGCTCACCGGCAAAAGCGGCGACGCGGCCACCACGGCCGCACACCTGCACTTTGGCATCTCGCACCCCACCACACCCGCCGATTGGGCAGTGCGGCGCGGCGAGCTAGCGCCGTATCAGTATCTGCGCGCCTGGCAGAAGGGCGAGAATATCGCGCCGAAGCTGCCGTAGCGTTCAGAGACTGCTTGCCTCATGCCTACGATTTGAGCTGCCGCACCGTTTCCTCGTCGAGCCGCTGCACCACCGCCACCATCAGCTTGGCGGCGTTGTCGAAATCATCGCGGTGCATGATCGCGGCATGCGTGTGAATATAGCGCACCGGCACGCCGATCACCAGCGATGGCACGCCCGCGCCGAACAGGTGTATGCGGCCGGCGTCGGTTCCTCCCGCCGGTATCAGGTCGAACTGGATGGGAATGTTCTCGGCGCGCGCGGTGTCGATCACCAGGTCGCGCAGGCCAACGTGCGGAATCATGCTGGCGTCGTAGAGCAGCACCACCGGGCCATTGCCCAGCTTGCCCTGGGCTTCGTCGACGCTGATGCCCGGCGTATCGCCGGCGATGCCGGTATCCAGCGCGAAGCCAATATCGGGGTTGATCGCGAACGCGGTGGTGGCAGCGCCGCGCAGCCCAACCTCTTCCTGCACATTGCCGACACCATACACCTCGTTCGGGTGGCGCTGGCCCTTGAGGCGCCGCATTACCTCAATCGCCAGCGCGCAGCCGAAGCGGTTGTCCCAGGCTTTGGCCATCAGCAGCTTCTCATTCCGCATCACTGTAAACGGGCAGATCGGCACTACCGGGTCGCCGGGCCGGATGCCGAACTGCTCGGCATCGGCGCGCGAGCTGGCGCCCACGTCGATAAACATGTCCTTTTTCTCGTACATCTTTTTCCGCGCTTCAGGCGAAAGCAGGTGCGGCGCCTTCGAGCCAACTACACCGATCACTACGCCATCGCGCGTGTGTACCTCGACGCGCTGTGCCAGCATTACTTGCTCCCACCATCCGCCCAGCGTCTGAAACTTCAGAAAGCCGTCGTCGGTGATGCGCGTTACCATAAAGCCGATCTCGTCCAAGTGGCCGGCCATAACGATTTTCGGCCCGCCAGCCTTGCCGACCTTGCGGCCGATGATCGAGCCGATGTTATCGGTCATGATCTCGCCTAACGGCTCCATATAGCGCCGCATCACCCGCCGAACCGGCTCTTCGAAGCCTGAAACACCAGGCGCATCGGTCAGATCTTTGAGCATCTGCAAGGTCTCGTCCATTAGGTGCCTCCTCTGTGTTCCGATTATCGTTGAGTACACAGCCATGGAACCGGATCTGCCAAGCCAGGAACCTGGTGTGGGCGCTCGTATGGCCGGCTGAGCCTACGCTCCGCCGTAGCGCGCGCCCTGGTAGGGCCGGTGCTCGTGAATATACTCGGCAACTGGGTCGGGCGTCAGGTAGCGCAGCGGCAGGCCGGCGGCGGCGCGCTGGCGCAGCAGCGTACTCGAGATCGCGATCTGCGGGCCTGCCAGGACGATGAGGCGGCCGGCAGCAGCGGGCAGCGCCGCCAGCAGGCGCGCGCGGTCGAATTGCACCCTGGGCCGCTCGACAACCACGAGCCGTGCCAGCTCGGCCACGCGCGCGGCCGCATGCCAGCGCGGGAGATCAGCAGCAGTGTCGGCGCCGAGGATCAGGTACAGCTCGGCGTCGATCGATTGATTGAACGCTTCAAGCGTGGTGATGGTGTAGGAAGGGCCAGGGCGCTCAAGCTCGATCGATGAGACCTCAAACGCGGGGTTGCTAGCGCAGGCGAGCTGCGCCATTGCCAGGCGCGCCGGAGCGGCGGCGGCATGCCGGCCAATTTTGAACGGCTGCTGTGCCACCGGTATGAAGATCACGCGTTCGAGCTGCAGCGCGATACGCACATCTTCGGCGATCGCCAGGTGCCCATAATGAATTGGGTCGAACGAGCCGCCAAGCAGCCCGACACGTGTACGCATGGCGTGATTATAGCATGGGCATAAAAACAGGGTAGGCGCTTCTGCCCACCCTGCTCGCGAAATATATGCCTGCCTTAGCGCATCTGGTATTCGATCTCCATGCCCTCTTGCAGCAGATCCCACACCAGCCACGGCAGCATCGAGCGATCTTCTTGCACGAGATCATCGGTATATGGCTCGATCAGCTCGGCGACATCCTGGCGCGTCAGGCGGTAGGCACGACGCCCCAGGCGCTGGTACAGGCGCAGCGCCAGCGCGTCGCTCAGCTCTTGCAAGTCGCGCTCGGGGAGCGCTCCGCCCGTCGCATACTGTCGTCCTCGCATGGCTTAGCCCTCGTAGTCGTCGGCGCGGGTGCGGCGGCGGCGCGGCTCTTCGTTCTGATAGTAGCGGGCCTCGCGCGCGTCAGTGCGCGGATCGACGCGGCGGGTCTCGCGGGTCTCATCGTACTCGCGCTCGGCCGCCGGGGCCTGCAGTGCCATCTCGTGGCGCTCGGCATCGGCGCGCGTGGTCAGTGTCGAGCGCGTCAGGCTCTCGCTGATATATTCGAGCACATCGCGGATATCTTCATTATCGTCGAGCATGCCGTCGAACGGGATCGCCACACCGCTGACGGTCTTCACCGTCTGGCCAACCTCACGCAGCGTGCGGTCGATGCCGCCGACCAGGCTGCGCATCACGGCCGCCAGCTCCTCGCGCTCGTCGACCGTCAGGTTGGCGAAACCCACCAGCGCCTTCTCCTGCGCGCGCAGCAGCGTGGCGCGCAAGATCGCGATGTCGGCCTGGGTTTGCAGCTCGTAGCGCTTCACCAGGTGCGCCTGGCGCACCTGCTCGACAAGCTCATCGGAGGAGACCGGCGTCCACAGCAGCGCTGGAATGATGATAAAGCCAATCATGCCAACAAACACCTGCTGGTAGATCAGGCCGCTCTCGGCCACCACCTGCTGCGCGGCCCACCAGCTCCACTGGATCTGGAACGAGTAGTACAGCAGGTAGATCGAGCAGGCGATCACCACTGCGTAGCCCCAAGTGCGCGCATTGACTTTCTGCAGCAGCATGCCGCCGGGGCTCCAGGGGATCAGGAAGCTCACCAGGCTCGGTGGCGCCAGCACCAGAATGGCGGTGAACGCAAACGCGACAATCTTGTTGTCGGGAATGAGCGTCGACTGGACGCCCCACCAGTACACTGCCGAGCCACCCATCGCGATCAGCGCCAGAATGGCCAGCAGCGTTTTCGAGGTGAACTGAAACCCGGGGCCGCGCCGACGCTGGCTACGCATCATGTCGAGGTAGCGGCTGCTCATGTGCGCCTCCTTGCGTCATTGCAAAGCGAGAATGCGAAGCGAGAAAGAATACTCATTTTACTATTTTGCCTCTACAACGTAAAAAAGCCCAACGGATGCGCAGCGCGCGCCCGCCGGGTGTGAGTGTACAAGCGTATTGGATCGAAATCGATCATGAGCTAACGGCGCCTGATCCAGCAACAACTGTTGGCCTCTTATGGTTTGGGCGCGACAGCTTCTGTTTGGGTGATATACGTTTCGACGCTTTCCGTATAGCCGGCGGCGCGCATGCGCTCGCGTATCGCCTCTGAAATGGCTGTCAGACCAAAATCGTTATTAATGCGGTATGGCACCTCGAGCGCGGGCTGCTGCGTTTGCCGTAGCGTGAATTGGGCCTGCACCGTCACATCGCCGATGATCGTGCCGATTTCTACAATCTGATTGTTCAGCGGGTCGAACCACAGCAATGGCACTGGCTGAGCAGCGTAGTAGACGCGCCGCTCGGGAAAAGGCTGCCGGCCGATCTGCTGCGCTCGCCAGCGCTGCTGGTTGTCCAGCGGCACTGCGGTATTTGGCACCACGACGATAGACGTACCATCGGCAGGTAAAGTCACAGGCGTGGCGGCTGTGCCGCCGGGCTGCTCTATTATACCTGGTGTTGGCGTTCCCTGCAGCGGTGCGCCAGGGCTACTTGCCGGTGTTGGCCGCTGCGCTGGGCTGGCCGCCGGCGCCGAACTTGCCGCCGAAGTCGCGCGCGCCGACGGGGTGTTGATCTGTAGCGGCTGCCCGCATCCAGCTAACACCAGCACGATCAGCAGCAGCCAGCGGAAGCGCACAACATCTCACGCGTATCGATTAAAAGGCCCCAAGTACATAGAACGCTTGTTCTATAATACTATCACTCCGCACGAGCGCTGTCAAGTGCTCAATGCGCAGAGCGCCTGAAAAGCATTTACACTCATTCGGGCGTTGCAAGCAGGCCGAACAGATTAGACCACTTGTTCTGAATGATTGGGAAGACATAATCATCCCCCGGCATTGTACAAGTACTACAATATATTGTCAAGTATCTTGTATAAATCTTTGCTCACACTGCAGTGCGCATCATGGGGGCGGCGCTAGCCAGGCGCAGCATTGCTGGCGATCGGGGCGTATGGTACAATATGCGCGAAACTGAAACCACGCAACACACTTCAAGGAGCTGGTTGGTATGGATAAATCAACGTGGACAACGAAAATTGGCCTTGCGCAGATGCTCAAAGGCGGCGTCATCATGGATGTTGTGACGCCCGAGCAAGCGCGCATTGCCGAAGAAGCCGGCGCCGTCGCCGTGATGGCGCTCGAGCGCGTGCCGGCCGATATCCGCGCTCAGGGCGGCGTTGCACGTATGAGCGACCCTTCGATGATCCTCGGGATCATGGAGGCGGTGACGATCCCAGTGATGGCGAAGGCCCGCATTGGCCACTTCGTCGAGGCGCAGGTGCTCGAGTCGCTCGGCATCGACTATATCGACGAGAGCGAAGTGCTGACGCCGGCCGACGAAGAGCACCATATCAACAAGCATAAGTTCAAAGTGCCGTTTGTGTGCGGCTGCCGCAACCTGGGCGAGGCGCTGCGGCGTGTGGCCGAGGGTGCGGCAATGCTGCGCACCAAGGGCGAGGCCGGCACCGGCGATGTCGTCGAGGCAGTGCGCCACGCCCGCACCGTCTACACCGAAATTCGCCGCCTCACCAGCATGGACGAGGACGAGCTGTTTACGTATGCCAAGAACATCCAGGCGCCCTACGAGCTGGTGCGCCAAGTGGCCGAGGCAGGTCGCCTGCCCGTCGTGAACTTCGCCGCCGGCGGCATCGCCACCCCAGCCGACGCCGCACTTATGATGCAGCTTGGCGTCGATGGTGTGTTTGTCGGCTCGGGCATCTTCAAGTCGGGCGACCCAGCCAAGCGCGCGCGCGCAATTGTCGAGGCCACCACCCACTACAACGAGCCCGAGATCATCGCCGAAGTCAGCAAGGGCTTGGGCGAGCCAATGGTTGGTATCAGCGTCAGCTCGCTGCCCCAAGACAAGCTCATGGCCGGGCGCGGCTGGTAGCGACTGTACATTGCACCGCTAGCGTGCCCAGCCTTCGGCAGAGCAGTGCTTTCTGTTCTGTGTATAGTTTGTTCGCGCTACGCGCGAACAAACTATACACAGATGATCACCGCAGGCAAAAAGCGTAGCTTCGAGTACCCCTGAGTGACGTAGAACGACGCAGATGCGTAGCGCATAACGATTTATGACCATAGGAATTTTAGCTCTGCAGGGCGACTTCCGCGAGCACGAGGCGATGCTGCAGCGCATCGGCGCGCCGACACTCCAGGTTCGGCTCCCGAAACATCTGGCGGAGGTTGATCGTCTGATCATACCGGGGGGCGAGAGCACCGCGATCGGCAAGCTGCTGGTGTTGTACGGCCTGCTCGAACCAATCCGCGAGCGCGGGCGCAAGGGCATGCCGATCTGGGGCACCTGCGCCGGGGCGATACTGTTGGCCCAGCGCATCGCCGAAGGGCGGCCGGCCGGGCAGCCCGCGCTGGCTCTGATGGACATCACCGCGCGCCGCAATGCGTTCGGCCGCCAGCTCGACAGCTTCGAGGTCAACCTCTCGATCGAGGCACTTGGCGACGCGCCGCTGAACACGGTGTTCATCCGCGCGCCGCTGATCGAGCAGCCCGGCCCCGCTGTGCGCGTGCTCGCGACATTGGCCGATGGGCGCATCGTAGCAGCGCAGCAGGGGCATTTACTGGCAACCTGCTTCCATCCCGAGCTCACCGGCGACGAACGCTTTCATCGCTACTTTTTGGAGTTATGAGTTCTCAGCGTTGAGTTTTGAGTTTGAACCGAATCATTCAAAGCTCAACACTCGAAACTCAGAACTGAGTGTATGATTCGACCTGTCACTCCCGGTGACTTGTGGACGCTACGGCGCAAGCCACGCAGCCAGGTGTGGCTGTATAACGAAGCGATGCTCGCCCGCCCGCATCGCCAGCTTCCGTTTGCGCTGCGCTGCTTGCTCGAGGGTGGCCGCGAAGGCGCCACGTTTCTCTATCGCGAGCGCGGCATGCGCGCGGTAGCACAGGCAGTCGGGCGCAGCGGCCGGCCCGAGCAAGATATCGTGATGCTCTCGGCCTATGGCGGCGGCCACGGCCACCCGACCGACCCAGATGTGTGGTTCCGGCTGATCGAGGCGCTGTGCGTCCACGCCGGCCAGCGCCGCGTGCAGCGGCTGTATGCCGCGCTCTCCCAGCGCCACGAAGAGCTGCGCGAGATCTTCCGCCAGCTCGGCTTTGCCGGCTATACCCAGCAAATCGTGCTGCGGCTTGAAGGCCCCGACTGGGATCAGGGCGTGACGGTCGCGCCGATGCGGCCGCAGGCCCGCCGCCACGATTGGTCGATCCACCGGCTCTACGGCATGATCACCCCGCACCTGGTGCAGCAGGCCGAGGCGCGCGTCGCGCGCGACTGGCAGCTGCCGATCACCGAGGGCTGGCGCCGCGCGCCGCGCCGCGGCTGGGTGCTGGGCGCCGACGATAATCTGAATGCCGCGCTCCGGCTTACCAGCGGCCCGGCCGCTCACGTCTTCACACTGCTGATCCACCCCGATACGCGCGATATCGTCACCGATGTGCTGCGCTTCGGGCTTGGCCAGATCGCCGACACGCTGCCGGTCTACCTCTTGCTACGCGAGTACCAAAGCGAATTGCTCGCCCCAGCTAGCGACCTCGGGTTTCAGCCGATCGGCGAGCAAGCCCTGCTGTTCAAACAAACGACGGTGGCAGTCAGGCGATCAAGCTTGCTTCCAGCGCTCGAGCCGCGGCCGGAGCCGCGCGGGCCGATCCCGACGATCTCCTCGCTCGGCGAGGATGCGAGGTACTATGACAGACCCACGCCCTATCACCAGTAATATCGACCTGCTGCTCGATACGCTGCCGCTGCACATCCGGCAGTCGATCGAGGGCGGGCCCGACGATAAAGAAAACCTGCTCGAGATTGTGATGGATCTCGGGCGCCTGCCCGAAGCGCGCTACCGTGGCCACGAGCGCTTTCTGAGCGACCGCGAAGTGCTGCAGGACGACATCGATTATGTTATCCAGCGGATCGGCGCGTTTGGCGAAGATAATCGCGCTGGCATCCCGCGCACGCTGCACCGCATCTCGGCCATTCGCAACCGCGGCGGCAAGGTGATCGGCCTGACGTGCCGGGTCGGCCGCGCGGTGCTCGGCACAATCGCAATCATCCGCGACCTGGTCGAGTCGGGCAAGAGCTTGCTGCTGCTGGGCAAGCCCGGCGTGGGCAAAACCACCATGCTGCGCGAGACAGCGCGCGTGGTGGCGGAAGACCTGCACAAGCGCGTGGTGATCGTTGATACGTCGAACGAGATCGCCGGCGACGGCGACATTCCGCATCCGGGCATCGGGCGGGCGCGGCGCATGCAGGTGCCGCGGCCATCCGAGCAGCACGCCGTGATGATCGAGGCTGTCGAGAACCACATGCCCGAGGTGATCGTCATCGACGAGATCGGCACTGAGCTCGAAGCCCTGGCGGCACGCACGATCGCCGAGCGCGGCGTGCAGCTGATTGGCACCGCGCACGGCAATACCCTCGACAACCTTATGTCGAACCCGACGCTCTCGGATCTGATCGGCGGCATCCAGGCAGTCACGCTTGGCGACGAAGAGGCCAGGCGGCGCGGCACCCAGAAGACCGTGCTCGAGCGCAAGGCCCCGCCGACGTTCGACGTGCTGGTCGAGATCCAGAGCTGGGATCGTGTCTCGGTGTATAGCGATGTTTCAAGCGCGGTCGACAGCGTACTGCGCGGCGAAGAGCCGCAGGC
Source organism: uncultured Kouleothrix sp. (assembly GCA_937858455.1). Classification (GTDB taxonomy): domain Bacteria; phylum Chloroflexota; class Chloroflexia; order Chloroflexales; family Roseiflexaceae; genus Kouleothrix. Next base: position 102 of record CALLYN010000667.1, on the reverse strand, counting down.
CGAGCTGCGCTCGCGCGATGCCGACGGCCAGATCCACGTCGAGGCGGGCAGCCTGCCCCGCGATGGCGGCGACGGCGGCACGTACGGCGGCCGGCGCGGCGA
>CALLYN010000666.1 GCA_937858455.1 uncultured Kouleothrix sp. | reverse complement strand
GCCCGGTCGCGCGGGCCGGGGAACGCGTCGGCGATGAGGGCCAGGGAGGAGGCGAACAGGGCCGAGGCGCCGAGGCCCTGGACGACACGGGCGATCTGGAGCGCTTCGATGCTGGGGGACAGGGCGCAGGCCAGTGAAGCGACCGTGAACACGACGAGGCCGCCGGCGAACACGCTGCGGCGGCCGACGCGGTCGGCGATCGAGCCGACGGTGAGGACGGTCACGGCGAGCGCCAGGGTGTAGGCGTCGACGATCCACTTGAGGGCGTCGGTGCCGGCGTGCAGATCGGCGCCGATGTGCGGGATCGCGGTGTTCACCACCGCGACGTCGAGCATGAGCATGGCGGTGGCCAGGCAGGCCACGATGAGTGTGGGGCGGGCGGAATTGGACATGGGAGCAGTGTCCGCCGGGTCCGTGCCCCGTCCATCGGTGGGATCCCTCGACGGTCCCCTATCGGGGTCGGGGGTGCGCCTACCCGGCGACGGGGCGCAGCTCCATCAGGCGCCCCTCGGCCGACAGGTAGTAGAAGCGCCCGGCGAATCCGGGCGTGATGATGTTCCCCGGTGCCGTGCGGGTGCTCAGGCGGCCGCTGCGCAGGCGCTCACGAGGCAGGTGGCGGCCCCCTCCACACGTCCAAAGAGAGTGTCATGAACCTCATCCAGCGCGTCCAAGACATCCTGCTCAAGCCCAAGGAAACCTGGCCGGCGATCGCCGCGCGCCCGGCCGGGCCGCCGCCGAACCACGCCACGGCCGAACACCTGGCCTACGTCATCTATACCTCGGGCTCGACCGGGCGGCCAAAGGGCGTGATGGTGACGCAGCGCGGCCTGGTGAACTACCTGAGCTGGTGCGTCGCGGCCTACGATGTAGCGGCGGGCCAGGGCGCGCTGGTGCACTCGTCGATCGCGTTCGACCTGACGATCACCGGCATGTTCGCGCCGCTGCTGGTGGGGCGGCCGGTGCGCCTGCTGCCCGACGAGCTTGGCCCCGAGGCGCTGCACGCCGCGCTGGCCGAGCAGCACGATCTCAGCCTGGTGAAGCTCACGCCGGCGCACCTCGACCTGCTGCGCGAGTGGATCGCGCCCGAGCGCGCCGCCGGCCGCGCGCGCGCGTTCATCATCGGCGGCGAGCAGCTGCTGGCCGAAAGCCTGCGCTTCTGGCAGGCGCACGCGCCCGCCACGATCCTGGTGAACGAGTATGGCCCGACCGAGACGGTGGTGGGCTGCTGCGTGTATGTCGCGCCGCCCGAGGCGCGGGCCGGCGCCGTGCCGATCGGCCGGCCGATCGCCAACACCCGGCTGTACGTGCTCGACCGGCACATGCAGCCGGCGCCGATCGGCGTGCCGGGCGAGCTGTATATCGGCGGCGCGGGCGTGGCGCGCGGCTACCTGGGCCAGCCCGGCCTGACGGCCGAGCGCTTCGTGCCCGACGCGTTTGGCGCCGAGCCGGGCGCGCGGCTGTACCGCACCGGCGACCTGGCGCGCTACGCGGCGGACGGCAACCTCGAGTTCCTCGGCAGGCGCGACCAGCAGGTGAAGCTGCGCGGCTTCCGGATCGAAACCGGCGAGATCGAGGCCGCGCTGCTGCTGCACCCGGCCGTGCGCGCCGCCGCCGTGCTGCTGCGCGACACACCCGCCGGCGCACAGCTGGTGGCCTACCTGGCCCCCGCCGAAGCTCCCGCCGACGAGCTGCGCGCCTTCCTGAAGCAGCGCCTGCCCGAGTACATGCTGCCCGGCGCGTATGTGCCGCTCGGCGCGCTGCCGCTCACGCCCAACGGCAAGCTCGACCGCGAGGCCCTGCCCGCGCCCGAGCCGGCCGCGCGGCACGACGGCGCGTACGTGGCGCCGCGAAACCCAGCCGAAGAGCGCCTGGCGGCAGTCTGGGCCGAGGTGCTCGGCCTCGAGCGCGTCAGCGTCCACGACAACTTCTTTGCCCTGGGCGGCCACTCGCTGCTGGCGGCGCAGATGATCGGCCGGGCGCGCCGGGCGCTTGGCGCGAACCTGACGCTGCGCGCGCTGTTCGAGGCGCCGACCATAGCCGGGCTGGCCGCCACAATCGCGCCGCCAGCCGACGACACCGACCTCGACGACGACATCCCGCTGCTGGCGCGCGGCGGGCGCTCGATCGATCAGCTGCTGGCCGAGCTGGAGCAGCTGCCGCGCGCCGACGATACGCCCGAGGAACAGTAGCGCATGCTAAGGGAACATCTATGAGCGATCTTTCACGGCGCATCGCCAGCCTGCCGCCCGAGCAGCGCGCGCTGCTCGAGCAGCAACTGCAGCAGGGCGAGGCGCTGAATACATTCCCGCTGTCGTTCGCGCAAGAGCGCCTGTGGTTTCTCGACCAGCTCGAGCCTGGCAGCGCGTACTACACCATCCCGACCATGGTGCGCCTGCGCGGCCGGCTCGACGCCCCGGCGCTTCAGGAGGCGCTGAACCGGGTGGCCGCGCGCCACGAGGTGCTGCGCACCACTTTTGTGCCGATCGACGGCCGGCCGGTGCAGGTGGTTGCGCCCGCGCCCGCGCTGGCCGACGTGATGGGCGGCAAAGCCTGGATCGTGGATACCTACGACGGCGCGCCATTGCCGCTTGCGCACGGCGGGCCACTCCGCCTGCTCGTTCCGCACCTGTACCTGTGGAAGTCGGTCAAGTGGGTCACCGGCATCCAGCTGCTGGACCACGACGTGCCCGGCTACTGGGAGCAGCGCGGCTACCACGACCGGGGCGATCCCTTCCTCGAGCAGCGCTACCGCTGAGGGCCGGTCGCAGCATTTCCCATCAGTAGTTGGCGCATGGGCGCGACTACTGATGGGAATTCGGCGATCGGCGGTGGGGAGGGGGCTACTCCTGCCAGCCGACGGAGCACCAGGTGCGGCGGCCGCAGCTGGGGCAGCGCATCCAGTGGCTGTTGCGGCGGCCGGGGAGCCACA
>CALLYN010000665.1 GCA_937858455.1 uncultured Kouleothrix sp. | reverse complement strand
GGTGATCAGCAGGTCGAGGTCGTCGGACGGCACGCGCCGCAGCAGGTTCGCCAGCGCCTCTTCGGTCGAAAGGCCCAGGCCGATCTCCTGCACCACGCGCCGAAACTCGCTCGACATCGGCGGCGGCGCCTCGCGCGAGACGAGGTCCATCGACTGCAGGAAGCTATAGCCGCTGCGCAGCGAGTTCGCCATCAGCGTGATGCCGTCGCCCAGCTGGTTGTTGAAGGCGCGGATGCGCTTGCGCGACGCATAGACCACATACAGGTTCGGCGCGAACGACAGCAGCACGCCGGCCACCAGCCCCGACAGCACCATGGCGGCGATGCTCGCCCGCCCAACAAACACGCCCAGGCCCACGCCCGCCAGCGCCGACAAAATCTTCAGGCCAACAAACTCGGCCACCGTCAGCTTCAGGTCGGCGCGCGCCAGGTCGCGGGCGATCTTGCTGCCCTGGCGCCCCTTGCTCAAGGCCGCGTCGATCTTGGCCATGGGCTTGGGCTCGGCCTGCTGGTTGCGCTGCGCGCGGCCGGCGAACTGGTTCAGCCGGTCGTCGACGTTGCGCGCGTTGCTTGTGCCATCGCCCGAGCGGCGGCCGAGCAGGCCGATCGCAATAAAGATCAGCGCGATCACGCCCGCCACGATCAGCAGCATGGTCGGGCTGATCGGTAAATTCGCCGGAAGACGCATATCGCAGCCCCTTAGAAGAACGAGCGCTCGCCGGCATACCCGAAGATATTCGGCGGCAAGTAGATATTCTGCGCCTCGAACAGCTCGACGAACTTGGGCCGGATGCCGGTCGGCCGCAGCTGGCCGACGATCTTGCCACGCTCATCGAGGCCAGTCTGCTCGAACAGGAAGACATCCTGCAGCACCACCACATCGCCTTCCATGCCCTGCACTTCGGTGATGTTAATGATCTTGCGGGTGCCGTCTTTCAAGCGCGCCTGCTGCACGATCAAGTTGATCGCCGAGGCGATCTGCTCGCGGATGGCGCGCACCGGCAGATCCATGCCGGCCATAAGCACCATCGTCTCGATGCGCGCGATTGTGTCGCGCGGGGTGTTGGCGTGCAGCGTGGTCATCGAGCCGTCGTGGCCGGTATTCATCGCCTGGAGCATTTCCAGCGCCTCGCCGCCACGGCACTCGCCGACGACGATCCGGTCGGGGCGCATACGCAGGCAGTTAATCACCAGGTCGCGGATGCTGATCTCGCCGGAGCCCTCGACATTTGGCGGCCGCGACTCGAGCGTCACGACGTGATCCTGGCGCAGCTGCAGCTCGGCCGCGTTCTCGACGGTGACAATCCGCTCGTCCTCGGGGATAAACGACGAGAGCGCGTTGAGCGTCGTGGTTTTGCCCGAGCCTGTGCCGCCCGACACGACGATGTTCAGGCGCGCGCGCACGCACGCCGAGAGAAACTCGGCCATCTCGCGCGACAGCGAGCCGAAGCGGATCATATCCTCGATCGTAATGCCTTCTTTTTTGAACTTGCGGATGCTCAGGCATGGGCCGACCAGCGAGATCGGGCGGATCACCGCGTTGACGCGGCTGCCATCGGGCAGGCGCGCGTCGACCATTGGCGACGACTCGTCGCAGCGGCGGCCGAGCGGCGAAATAATCCGGTCGATCACGCGCATCACGTGCTCGTCGTTGTTGAACACGACATTGCTTTTCTGCAGCTTGCCCTTGCGCTCGATGTAGATACTGCGCGGGCCATTGACCATGATCTCGCTGATGTCGGTGTCGTTCAGCAGCTCTTCGAGCGGGCCGAAGCCAAGGATATCGGCGGCGATGCTTTCGAACATACGCACGCGCTCGGTGCGCGTCAGCACGATATTCTCGCTATCGAGGATCGTATTGAAAATATCTTCGACTTGCTGGCGCACCCTGGCGGCATTCGAAAGATCGAGCTTTGGGTCAAGCTCAGCGATCAGCTTATTCTGCACGCGGGCGCGGATATCGGCAAAAGCGTGGTCGTCGCGATCGCGCGGCTGAGCCAGCTTGCTGGTGTCATAGTGCGGTGCGCCCGGGCGCATTGCCGGCCCGCTGCTCTCGCCTGTGGCGGGCGCGCCGCCAATCCGCTTCAGCAACGACATAGCAGAACCTCCTTGCGATGAGTATCAGGATGGCCGATCGCGCGTGCGCGGGCTGCACGCTAGCGCTTGGTGAGCAGCCGGCCAAACAGGCCGCGGTTCTCGGGCGCCTTTGGATCGGGTGGCTTGGCGCCGGCCTTTACAGCAGCGCCGCCACGGGCGTTACTGATCAGGTTCGCCAGCGCAAAAATATCTTTCGACGTCTGGTGACCGCGCTTCTCGATCACCAGCGGCACGCCCTGGTTGATCGACAGCGACATCTCGTGCGCTGCATTGCCGATCTGCAGCGCGACTTTGTGCTGAATATTTTCCTCGACATTCTCGACCCGAATACCCAGCCGGCTGTCGGCCTTATTCAGCACCAGCAGCGTCTTCTCGGGCGGGTACTCGAGCAGCTCGGCCACCTCGAGGAACAGCTTGATGTTCTTGATGCACGGCATCTCCAGCGTCATCAGCGTGACAATCCGGTCGGCCAGGTCGAGCACGGCCAGCGCGCGATCCTGAAACGACGACTGGGTATCGACGACGACGTAGTCGAACTCTTTGCGCATCAGCTCGAGGATCGCCCGCAGGTGATCGGATGTGACCAGCTCGCCCGTCTGCGGGTTGGGCGGGGCCAGCAGCACCTTCACCTGCGAGGTATGCGTTGCCAGCACGTCGTTGAGCAGCTCGCGGTCGAGCTCGGAGATGCGGTTGGCAAGGTCGGCGATGGTTTTTGTCGACACCAGGTTCATGATCACGCCGAGGTCGCCGAAGATCACATTGCCGTCGACAAGCGCGACCTTCTTGCTCGTAAGCTGGCGCAGCGCGACGGCCAGGTTGGCGCTTACGGCCGAGGTGCCGGCGCCGCCTTTGGGGCTGAACACCGCGATGATCTGGCCCTGCGCTCCGGTATCGGCGCTGAGGCCCGGCTCGACCGGCGCCGACACATAGCGGCGCTGGGTCGTCTGCAGCCGGTACACGTGCCGGATCGCGTGGTAAAGCTCCTCAGCGCTGATCGGCTTGGTGAGGAACTCGCGCGCGCCGGCCAGCATCGAGCGCCGCAGGTAATCTTGCTCGCCCTGCACGCTCATCATGATCACCTGGACGGTTGGCACCTGGCTGAGAATCGCTTCTGTTGCCGCGATGCCGTCCATGTCGGGCATATTGATGTCCATCAGCACGACGTCGGGCTGATACTGCTTGGCCATCGCCACTGCCTCGCGCCCGGTGCTGGCCTTCGCGACGACCTTGATATCTTTTTCGAAAAACAGAAGTTTCTCGAGGTTATCGCGCGTCTCGGCGATATCGTCGACGATCAAGACACGGATCTCGGACTGCTCAGGCATGCGATTCTCCTCGTACCCTTCGGTTATCGCGTCGTAGTAGGTGTGGGCGTAGCGCCAGCCGGCTGAGCCGGGCCGGTTGTCGGCAGTGGTGTAAGCGACGTTGGCCCGCTGACGGCCGGAAGAGCCGGCTGCGGCAGCGGCAGGCCATACTGCGACACCAGCAGATCGAGCGTGGCGCCGGTGGTGGTTTCAATTGCTGCATCGCCGCGGCCGCGCAGCACCAGCGTAATACCGGTGCCCTGCTCGAGCGAGAACTTCAACAGCTCGGCTTGCTGATCGGTCACCGCCAGCAGCAGCAGCCACGAGCCAGGCTGGAAGGTGTTGCCGTTGTTCGCCTGGGGCTCGGTGTTGCCCTGTGCCTGGTTGCCCGTCTCGCCGCCGCTGCCAACCGGTTGGCCGTTGGTATCGGTCTGAGGTGGGCCGGCGGCGGCAGGCCCGCCCGGCGTGGGCGTGCCCTCGGGCGCCGGGGCCGGCTTGCGGATCTGCAGCACCTGCACGTTCTGCAGGAGCGTCTTGGTCGTCTGGCCTTCGAAGGGCTCTTCTTTGATCGTGATCTGGCCCTGGTCGCTGAACCCTGGGCGCAGGTAGGTACGCTTGACGATAAACGACGACAGCACGTCGACGAAATCGCCTGGCCGGATCTGGTCGGCCACGCCGCTCAGGTTATTGACCTGGAAGGTGATTGCCTTGACGCGCGGCTGGCCAGCTTGGGCGGTGGGGATCTGAATCGACAAGCCAGGCTCAGTAATATCGGCCTTGCGGATGCGATCGTTAAACGCGATTGCGCGCAGCGTCTGCTTGTAAAGCAGCTCCTCGGGGCTGGTGAAATACTGCCCAGAGGCGGCGGCGAACTCACTCTCGGGAATATCGATCGTCGTCAGAAACGTGACAGTATCGGTGATCACGGTGTTGTTGGGGATGTCGATGCGCGCGATCACGATCTTTCGCTTCAGCTCTTGGGTTGGCTGCGGTGCAAGATCCTGATTCGCCAGCTGAGGCTGCGATAGCACGAAATAGGCTAGCGCGCCGATGACGATGATCAGGAGCCCGAGAAGCAGAAACAGCCGGCCTCCACGCCTCATGTGCTTTCAACCTTTCTTCTAGCAAGCATGCGGAGCCGCAGGTGCCTGAGCGATCATTATAGCACAGGCTGACAAGCCATGCACCCCAACGGCTTTAGGAGGCCAACCGATGCGGTTGGCCTCCGTATGTTGGCGCTGGCAGGTGTGCGGCAAGCAGTGCAAATTCACGCAGTTTTAGCGCCGAATCATGGGCAGATTCATGACGTAACCGATTTTATTGACCGTGAAGTTCACTTTTGGCGAGATGTTATTGTTCTCGCCGCCAAGTGTACCTTCGTTGATATTGTTGTACGAATCGACGACGGCGATCACCGTGTAGGCGCCAGGTGTCTTGAAGTACGAGAGCAGATCGACCGGCTTATCGGCATTAGGCCCGGTGGTCGCGAGCCAACGCGTCACCGGCAGCACGGTATTGACCTGCATGGCGCTGTTGTTGATATCGGCGTACACGTCGCTGCACTCCGGGTTCTGGTTGCTGAACGGAATAACCGGGTCGACCACGGTTTCGCCCGGCCCGAAGATGCACAAGTCGACGAAGAACGAGCCGCGCACCTCAGCATCGGCGGCTAGGGTCTGCTCAAAGGTGTTGACGTTCTGGATCACGACATTCATGCCCTGGAAGGTACCGCCCGATTGCTGGGCCGACACATTGTTGAAGTTCAGATCCGGGCTGCCCGGAACGAACACGTCGATGCTCACGCTCAGCAGCGATGGCGTCACCAGGTAGTTGTCGGTGCTGAGCTTGAGGCGGTACTGGAAGCAGCGCGCGGCCAGGTTGATCGGCGCCGACGAGTTGTTGCCGTCGACCGAGGAGTGCAGGGCGTCGCTCTCGGCCGCTTTCAGCGCCACCCAGCTGCCGTCGTTCCAGTCGGCGTTGGCGCAGGTGTTCCCCGACGAGATGCGATAGCTGACATCGATGTCGGGGTTCGCCGAGGCCGTGCGATCGATCTGCGTGGCCCAGTAGATCTTTTGCAGCTGCGCCCCGGTCGAGTTGATGTCGAACGGCTTGGAGTAGTACCAGCCGTTGGTGGCATAGCCGGTGGTGGCCGAGTCTTCGCTGCCGCCGATCTTGCCGAAGAAAACGCTGGTCGAGCCCTGGTCGTCGCCGGGGTTGCCGTCGCTGGTATCGCCGCGCCCGCCAAACACATACACAAACGCCGAGTTCGGGCTGGTAGCGTCGGCCGGCACGATCGCTGTGCCGTGGAACACGCGCGCGAAGCGCAGCGCGTCGCTCTTCAGGAAGTTGCTGCCGCCGCTGTCGATCCCCGGCGGCACTTCGTCGGGCTTGAACCCGTGCAGCTGCATATTATCTTCGACATACGTCGTCAGCACGCCTTTGTCGGGCTGGTTGCCATTGCTGGGGATGCCGCCCACGGCATACAGCGAGCCGTGGAATGGCACGCCGCTGAGGCCGGTGCGGGTTTGCGGCAGCGTACCCTGCCAGGTGAAATCCCAGGTGAGCACGCCATTCGCGCCAATAAACGCGCGGTACACCGCCGAGCTAAACGAGGGCAGGCTCGGCGGCGAGGCGGATTGGTCGTCGGGCGTGATCTGGCCGCCGACGACATACAGCACATCGGCCGACTCGCCGGTGCTGACGATGAAGTGATCGGCCATCACCGCCGCATCCCATAGGCCGGCCGGCGTGTCGCCAGGCACCGGGATGGAGTTGAGCTTATCCCAGCCCGCGCTGCCGTTGCTCGGCTTCACCAGCTGCCCGCCCGACGAGACGCGCGCGTAAAAGACGTCCTTCGAGCCTTCGCTGACGGTGCGGGCATTAAAGCCGGTGCCAACCCGGTAGCGCTTGAGGCCGCCGATCACATACACATATGTCTGCCCGCCCACCTTCAGCGAGGTAACCGCCGGCGACTGGATGCCCAGCTGGCTGATATTCTGGGTATCGGTTGGGTCGGGGCTGGGGATCGGCGGGCCGACCACCCAGCTGCTGATGTGGCCATCGGCGCCGGCGAGGCCAATGCGCACGGCGTAGCTCGAGAAATCAAAGGTGCTGTTGGCGCTCGGCTGGGCATTGCCGCCGATCACATAGATGTAGTAGCCGCCGCCGTTCGCTGCCACCGACGTGACGCCGGGCGCATAGATCGGCGCGACCGGCGTGGTAAAGCCGCTCTGGTTCGAACCCTGCACCACCGGCAGGTTCGGCTCGGCGAACCAGTCTTCCAGGAATGTTCCATTGGATTGCGACACGGCCGCCGACCACACATTTGCGACTGCCTGTGTCGCGTTGTTCACCGGCGTCAGGCCGCCGATCAGATACACCCGATTGCCCACCGCAGTGGCGCCCATGCGCGAGAGCGGCACCTTCAGATTGAATGGTGAGTCGATCCACTGTTTCAGCAGGCCGATCGGCCCTAGCTGGATCGCGCCCGATTTATCGTTGGGCGAGAACTTGGTGTTTTGCAGCGGCCCCAGCACAGTGCGCTGAAACGAGCCGCGGCTGAAATCGGCAATTGAGTCGTCGATGGTGCTTTTCACCACTGCGGCGCGCAGGCTCGTGGCGGGCAACGCCGCCAGCACCAGCAGGCACACCCCGAGGAGCACACACACGCGCGCTTGGAACGACCAGTGTCGCGAAGCAAACATATACAACCTCGCTTAAGCAGGGGCAATTTGTGGAAAGCCGAGCCCGGACGATACCCACGCATCTCCCGGGCTCGGTCTCGTATCGAAATACTGCGGCGGGGCTAAGCCGTACTAGCTACACACCGTCTTATCGTTGGCGAGCAGCAGGCGCAGCGGATCGAGCACCACCGTCGCGCCAAGCACATCCGACGGCGTAAGTGTAAACGAAGCGTACTGCTGCGATGTCAAGCCCGGCTTGATCTGGTCGTAGACGCGCGACACATCGTCGCCGTCGGGCGATTTCGCTAGGTAGCCGACATAGCCATTCATGTAGTAGGTGCCGGGTATCAGGCCGTTCTGCGTCGGCAGCGAATAGCTCAGCTGCTGGCTGACGCCGTCTTGCGTGATTGGCATGGCGTTGGTTGCCGCGCCGCGCGGATCGCTACCCGGCCCCGTCCACGGCAGGCTCACCGGCGTGAAGTTGGCGTCGTACAGGTAGATATAGCCATATACACCAGATGGCAGGTTCAGCGTCGGCAGGTTGGCCGTGTGCGCTGTATCGATATGGCTGACCCAATCGGCGCTGGTGTTTTCGATGCAGGGGCCTTCGGCCTTGGCCTTGATCTGGGCAAGCACCTGGCTCACCAGGTCGGGGCTACGGGCCGGGAACACCAGCTTGGGATCGGAGGCGACCTCGTCGAGGCCCAGCACATCGACCTGGCCAAGCGCCACCACGAAGAGCTGCAGGTTGCTGATGTTCGCCTTCATCTTGCCGGCCTCGTCGATCATGGCGGTGATCGGGCGCATGCCGTGCTGCGTATTGGGCTTGTAGTCGGGCGGCGGGTCGTACTGGCAGCGCGGCGTGCTAAGTGCGCGCACGTCGCCATTGTACTCGGGGCAGATATCCTTGGCGTAGTTCACGGCGCCATCGAGGAACAGGTTGGCCACGCCGTCGGTCATGTAGATCACCGCGTGCTTGTACGCCTGGCCATTGGCCGCAGGCGGCGGCGGGCTGCTCTGCAGGATTGTCGCGGCTTTGTTCAGCGCCGACGGGCCTGGCGTGCCGCCAAAGGTGAGGTACTGATTGCTCTTGTATGTTCCGGCGGCCATCACCGTGCTCTTGAGCGCGCTCTTGTCGGTGCTCCAGTTGGGGCCGGTGTTCACCGACACGCGGTTGCTGCCATCGGTGGTAAAGGTGATAATGCGCATGGTATCGTACGAGCGCATGTTGTCGATGAAGCCACCAGTTCCGGCCAGCGCCTGCTTGAGCACATACACGCGGCGCTCGGTCTGCTTATTCCAGTAATCATCGCTGCCATTACAGGCCACCGGGGGGGTGTTGCCGAACTGCTCGCACTGCATCACCTTGCCCGTGCCGCCCTGGTTGCCCTGGCCATTGAAGTTCCAGCTCATCGAGCCCGACACGTCCATGATGATCTCGTAGGCGATCGGCTGGCCGAACTGCGGCTGGCCCCAGCGCGGCTTGAGGAACACAGCGCCGTTGATGCCCAGCGTGCTGCTAGTGACGGCCGGGGTGCTCAAGCAGGCGATCGAGTTGGCCGTGTCGATGTACACTAGGTCGAGGTAGCTGTTGGCGCCATTGCCACCCAAGCCGACGACATAGAACGAGGCAAGGCCGGCGATCTGGAATGTTGCGTTTGCGCCAGTTCCAACCGCCGGCTTGACGATCGGCAGGATCAACACGTCTTTGCGGGTGATATGATCCTGGATCGCGCTGGTGACGCCGCTGCTGAGGCCCAGGCCGCTATTCGCGTAGACCCAATCGCCGGCATTGATCTCGTGCGGCTTCACCGGGTACACCACCTTGCCGGCAACCATCGGCGGCTGCGAGTTCGTGTCGGGCCAGGTGGTAACGCCATTCTTCACCAGGCCCTCGTCGAAGCCATCGGCGAGGTTGCCGGGGCCGCTGAGCATCGAGACCATCTCGGTATTGCTACCGGCGCTGTTGGTCGATTTCCAGCGCAGGAAGCTGAAGTTGCCGGGCGAGTTGGCCTCGTCGCGCAGGTAGATGCGCCGCTGCGTCAGGCCATTGGGGTAGGTCGAGTCCTTGTAGATCTTGTAGTATGGCAGATCGGCAGGGTTCTGCGGCGGCAGAAAGCCGTTCTGATCGAGGTTGCTCGACTGCACGCCGATCGGGTAGACGCCCTCGACCGGCGAGCAGCGGCCGGCGTAGGCCTGTGCCTTCACCGGGAGCGTTGGGCGATCGAGCACGCGAGCGAAGTAGGTATTCACATCGCCGTTTACCTTCACCTGGATGTATGTAACGCCCGAAGGCACCGTGCCGCACGAGCCGATGGTGCAAGTGGCGAGATAGTTACCTTTTGAGTCGAGGTAGTACGCCTGGATGAGCCGCTGGTCGGCCTGGCGCGTATCGACATTATTATCGTCGAACACGCCATCGATATTATTCGAGCGCAGCGACTGCTGGATCACCTGGCTAACCGACTGATCGGTGCCACCCTGGATCAACGCATTCATACCAGCCAGCGCGGCGGCGTTGGTGGCGCGCACGGTGTTACGCTGCTGCGCATAGTTGTTGCCAACATCGACGGCCAAGCCGGCGGCGCCGACCAGCACGACGATCAGCAGCGCAATCAGCGGGATGCTCTGGCCGCGTTGCTTTGTTCGCAGGAAACGGGCACTCATATCATTCCTCCATCCAAAGTATTGGCTCCGGGGTGCTGAAATGTACGTGCACAGCGGCCCGGCAGTAGGTAAGCCAGCTTATGGCCCAACCGAGATCGACGTCTTGCACAGGGCGATCGTCCCGGCGGCGATGCTCTGGGTACCGATGGTATAGTTGCCGACGGTAATATTGATCGTGCCGGTGAACTTAGCGTTGGCCCAAAGCGACGACGCGGCATTCGGCGAAACGCCCTTGAAGTTCGGCACGGTGCAGGTCGTAATCTGTGTCGAGGTGCCGGTGCCTGTGCCGCGCGCCACGCTGTCGCGGATCGGCATGATATAGGACGACTTCAGCGGCACGGTGCGGCTAAACGCCGGCGCCAGCGGGAACAGCATCTTGTGAACCGAATGCACCGTCACGCGGATGTAGCACAGCGCCGTGGTGGCAGTGCTGGCGTCGGTGCAGAGCACATTTTCAGGAAGATTGTGCGCCACGTCGAACGTCGG
>CALLYN010000664.1 GCA_937858455.1 uncultured Kouleothrix sp. | reverse complement strand
GCACCCGCGGACGTGACGACGGGCGCGGGCGAGCGCTACGTCGTCGAGGCGCACCTCGTTGCGCAGGACGACGCTGCGAGCGGCGCCGTGATGAACGACGCGACCTGGTGCGAGCTCGCGGCGGGCGGGACGCCGTCGTGCTCGCCCGCGTAGCCCTGCCAGGCCGCCCGCGCGGCGTCCACGTCGGCGCTCACCTTGGCCCAGCTGCCGCCGGGCACAGCATCGGCAATATCTTCGGCCTGAGCCTCGATCGTCGATAGCGCGTCGGGCACGGCACGCGGCGGCGCGCCGGCCGGGGCATACAGCACCAGGTGCGAAAGCTCGTCGCTGGCCTGCTCTTCCACAATGCCGAAATTCGCGGCGTAGATCTTGTGCTCGACGCTGCCGTCCATCAGCGTCTCTTCGACAAACACGCCGTTGTCGATCGGCCCGGCTGGCGTGGTGGTCTTCTGGCCCAGGCTTAGCACTTTGTCGGTCTCGAACACTACACCCGGCAGATTCTCGGGGTTGAACACCTGGCCGACGCTTGGCCGTGCCGGCATGATCAGCGCCGGCGGCGCGCCATCCTTGCCCGCCTGCCACGAGCCGCCGTGGTCGGCTACTTTGCCGTCGCGGTAGTTGGTTACATCTTCGCCCATGTAGTACACGCTGCCGTCGTCGGCCTGGGCGAAGTAGTCGTAGGCGACCTCGACCAGCCGGCCGCCGACCATGGCCATGAACTGCACCACGCGCACCTCGGTCTGCTGGCCATTCCACGCGATCACGCGCGTGCCGGGCAGCAGCGTGATCTCGGTGCGCGACGGGTCGCCGCCCTCGGTTCCCAGCGCAATCGTGTAGCGCGTCAGCGCTATCGGGTACAGCGGGTTGCTGATCGCGGTCGGGTGCGTAAAGCGCGGGCCGCCTGTGCCGCTGGCGGGCGCTGCGGTGGCCGGAGCAGCCGTCGGCACCACTTCGGTGGGCGGCGCTGCGGTAGGCGGCACAGCTGTCGGCAGCGCTGCGGTGGGCAGCACAGCCGTCGGCGGCGCTGCGGTAGGCGCCGCAGCCAGCGGAGTTGCGCGCGAGGCAGCAGGCTGCTGCGCGCTACACCCGGCGAACGCCACCAGCGCGAGCGCCAGCAGCAGTAGTCGGTAGAAGAACTTCAGCATCGGGACGCTTCTCCTGGCATCGTGCATATGCTGGCGCGCCAGGCGGGGCTTTGCCGCACAGGCGCGCCAGAGCACGCGCGCATCGCTCTCACTGATCGACCCAATAGCTGACAAGCGTGCCGGTCGCGTCGTAGAGCGCGCCGTCGTCGCGGTGGCTTGCATCCCAGATCCGGCTGCCGCCGGTGTTCGGGAAGTCGCGCGTCTGGCCTGGCGCGATCGTGCCAAAGATCTGGTCGTGCTCCTGGTTGCCGTTCAGGCTGCACATGTTCCAGTCCTCGACGCTCACAGCCGTGCCGCTGACGTTCTGCAGCGTCACAACCTCGGTGGCTTTATTTACCTTCACGATCCGCACCGGGTAGTTCGGCGCGCTGGCGGGGTTGGGGTCGTCTTTGCAGCCGTCGAATGGCGCGGCCGCCGGCAGGTGCTTCTCGACAAACGGCAAGAACAGGCGCGGATTTGGCGCCCCGCCCGGCGTGGTGGTCGGCGTGGCGCTGGCCGTCGGCGTAGGCGACACCGGCGGCGTCGGCGAGGCGGTTGGCGTAGCGGTTGGCGTCGGCAGCGTATCGCAGCGGCCAGTCGACTGCGCGGGCGCGGTTTTGCCGTAGATGCTCTTGCTCACCTGGTAGGCGTGCTGCTCGAGCTTCAGCGCCTCGGCGCGCGCCGAGGCACAGCCCGATGGCCCAAGCTGCACCGCGCTCACCAGCGACATGATCTCGGCGGCCGGGTCGTTGATCGCGCCAATCAGCACCGTGCCAACGCTCGGCGCGTAGTACTTCTGCTGCGTGGCGGGGCCGTCGAGCGGGCTGCTCTCGTCGACAACCACCACGTTATCGTAGCAGGTGCCGAGCGTGCAGACATGCTGGCCCACCGACGCGACCTGCCCGCAGTCGAGGAAGCCGATATTCGGCGAGTAGCCCTGCAGAAAGATCGGCGTGCCAACCTGCGGATTGCCGGGGAGGATCGTGCCGGCCTGCGCGCTGGCAATGCCCGCGAACCAGGTGTCGGGCGCGCCGGTGAACTTCCCCTGCGAGTATGTCTCGGGGTACTCGCCCAGGTTCCAGATATTCTTGGCGTTATCTTGGGCGTGGAAGGCCAGCTCGGCCTCGGTAAGCACGCCCTGGCTGAAGTCGCGATCCCACAGCACCACCGTGTTCACGCCATTGATCACCTTGGTCAGGTCGGTGACGGTGAAGATCACCTGGTGCTCAAGCGACTGGCCGCCCTGGTTGACATGGCCCTCGTAGACGAACTGCATGCCCGGCACCAGCGGGAAAAACTGGTTGTCGATCGTCGTCGAGCTAGTGAAGTTATTGGCGTTGAACGGCGTGAGCTGGTTGCAGGGAAGTGTCGCGGCAAGCCGGACGCCTGGCTGCTCGGGGCTGACGCTGGCGTCGATCGTGCCGGCAATCGGCAAAGACACCAGGAGCACAGCGAGGATGCACAGTCGGGCAAACTGCGTGCGTGATGCGCTGAACATCAAAGGCTCCTTTCGAACGTGCTGGGTAGGTCGCCGCCTTCTGGGAAAGGCCGCGGCCGGTTGGGCGCTGGCGCGCCCGACCGGCGCTCGAGGCTCAAGCCGCCGGGCGCTGCGCGCAGCGCCCGGCGAGCAGTGATTTAGTTGGCCGGGGCCAGCACCGGCGCAGGCACGGCCTTGCGCTGCTTCCCGAAGCGCAGGTACAGCGACGGCACCACAAACAGGTTGAGCAAGGTCGAGGTGATCAGGCCGCCGAGGATCACGATCGCCATCGGGTACTCGATCTCGTGGCCAGGCACATCGCCGGCGAGCACCAGCGGCACCAGCGCCAGCCCGGTCGCCAGCGCGGTCATCAGGATGGGCGAGAGCCGCTCGCTGGCGCCGCGCAAGATCAGCTCGGGGCCGAACTCGAACCCCTCGTGGCGCTCGAGGTGCTGGTAGTGGTTGATCAGCATGATCTTGTTGCGCGCCGCGATGCCGAACACCGTCAGGAAGCCCACCAGCGACCCGAGCGAGATCACGTCGCCGGTGAAGTAGGCCGCCAGCAGCCCGCCCACCAGCGCCGAGGGCAGCGTCAGGAAGCCCAGCACCGCCAGGCGCAGGTTGCCGAACGACGCCAGCAGTATCAGCAGCACGCCGAGCGCCGCCGCCACCGCGAAGATCAGCAGGCGGGTTTGCGCGGCCTGGCGCTCGGCGTATTCGCCCAGCACCTCGGCGTGGTAGCCGAGCGGGAACGAGACCTTCTGCAGCCGGTTGTTGACCTCGGCCATGGTCGCGGCCAGGTCGCGGCCGCGCACGTTGCCGCTCACGTCGATCCGGCGCGAGTCGTTCTCGCGGTAGATCACGCTCTGCGCCGGGGCGATCCGCACGTCGGCCACGTCGCCCAGCCGCACCTGCTTGCCGTCGGGCGTGTCGATCGGCAGGCTGCGGATGCTGCTCAGGCTGTTGCGCGTGGCGGGCGTGCTCCACACCTGCACGTCGTAGGCCTTGCCGTCGCGGAACAGGTCGCCCACCTCTTCGCCCGACATCAGCGTGGCCGCCGCGCGGCGCACGTCGCCGGGCTTGATGCCATAGCGCTTGGCCTCGTCGAGCTTCACCTGCACTTGGATCTGCGGCACCTCCGACTGCAGCTGCACGTGCAGGTCGACAGTGCCGGGGATGCCCTTCAGCGCCTGCTCGACTTCGTCGGCCTTGGCGTGGATGCCATGCAGGTCGGAGCCGTAGATCCGCACCACGAACGTCTCGCTCGAGCCCGTCAGCACCTCGTCGATGCGCTCGTTCAGGTAGGTTTCGACATTATGGAACAGGCCGGGGTAGCCGTACACCACCTCTTCGATCGCCGAAACGGTCTTGTCGTAGTCGGCCTTCGGGTCGACGCTGATCCAGTTCTCGCCGAAGTTCACGCCGTTCAGCTCGTCGGCCAGCAGCGCCTGGCCAATATGCGAGCCAAAGTTGCGCACGCCGGGGATCTCGCGCAGCTCGCGGCTCACCTGCGTCACAATCCGCTGCTCCTCGGGCGCCGAAGTGCCGGGCTTGGTGATCCAGTGGATCAGGAAGTCGCGCTCCTTGAACTCGGGGAACAGCGACTCGCCCAGCAGCGGCACCACCGCCACGCCGACGATCATGATCAGCGCGGTGGCCACGAATACCGGCCGCGGCCGGCGGATGATCCGCTGCAGCAGCGGCTCGTAGATCCGCTGGAGCCACAGCACCAGCGGCGGGTTGTGGCGCTCGATCGACGCGCGCGACAGCAGCAGCAGGCACAGCGCCGGGGTCAGCGTCAGCGCCACCAGCATCGACACCATCACCGCTAGGCCGTAGGCCACCGCCAGCGGCTGGAAAAACGCCCCCGAAAGCCCGCCCATGAAGAAGATCGGCAGCAGCACCACCGCGTCGATCACCGTGGCGTGAATGATCGCCTGGCGCACCTCGAGCGAGGCCTCGAGGATGATGCTGGCGGTCGAGCGTGCGCTGCCCTCCTGGCGGTGCTGGCGCAGCCGCCGCACGATGTTCTCCACGTCGATGATCGCGTCGTCGACCACCACGCCGATCGCGATCACAAAGCCGGCCAGGATCATGGTGTTGATCGTCGAGCCGTACAGGTACAGCACCACGCCGCCGGCCAGCAGCGAGAGCGGGATGGCGATCAGGCTGATCAGCGCGGTGCGCCACTCGAACAGAAATGCGCCCAGCACCAGCATCACCAGCACGCAGCCGAGGATCAGCGCGCGCGTGAGGTTGTCGAGCGCCACCTGGATGAAGTCGGCCGGCCGGAAGATCGTCGAGTCCATCTCGATGCCCGGCAGGCCCGGCCGCAGCTGGTCGAGCGCCTGCTCGACGCCGCGGGTCACGTCGAGGGTGTTGGCCCACGGGAACTTCTCGACCACCAGCATCAGGCCGGGGCCATCGTTCACCACCGCGTCGCCGATCAGCGGCCAGGTGCTATCCTTCACGTCGGCCACGTCGCTCAGGCGCAGCGGCGTGCCGTCGCTTTTCTTGCGGTCGCCGATCGGGATGGCCGCCAGCTCCTCCGAGGTCTTGATCGGCGAGAGCGGGTGGATCGTCAGGCGCTGGTTGGGCGTCTCGATCATGCCGCCGGTGCCGATCACCGCGCCGGTCGAGTAGTACAGCAGGCCGGCGTCGAGCGCGTCCGAGGTCGTCTGCTTTACGTCTTCGAGCGTCACGCCATGCTCGGCCATGCGCGCCGGGTCGGCCTGCACCTGCGGCATCTTGATGCGCTCGCCCCAGATCGCCACGTTGGCCACGCCCGGCACGCGCAGCAGCCGCGCGCGGATCGTCCAGTAGGCGATCATCGACATATCGACCAGCGACACGTTCTTCGACGAGAGGCCGATCTTCACCACGCGCCCGGTGGTCGATACTGGCGGCATCATCACCGGCGGCGCCGCCCAGGTGGGCATGGTTGGCAGCACGGTCTGCAGCCGCTCCTGCACCAGCTGGCGCGCACGCAGCACGTCGGTGCCGGGCTTGAACAGCAGCTCGATCGACGACAGGTCGGGGATCGATTTCGAGCGCATCAGGTCGAGCCCTTCGACGCCGTTGAACGCCTGCTCCAGCGGCACTGTCACCAGCGACTCGACCTCTTCCGACGAGAGGCCGAGGCTGGGCGTCTGGATCTCGACGCGCGGCGGCGCGAACTCGGGGAATACGTCCATTGGCATGTTTGGCAGCTGCGCGATGCCGAAAAACATCATCGCGGCGGCCATCACCAGCACAACGAAGCGGAGCTTCAGGCTTGTTCCAACGATCCACCGTATCATAGCGGAAGCCCTCCTCGCGCTTACTCTTCCTCGAACTCGAACTCGGCGCCGTACAGCTCGGTTGCGCCAACCGTCACTACGGCGCTGCCGGCCGGAAGCTCGTCGGTGATAAACGCCTTGTCGCCCTGGATGTCGTCGATGCTGACAGAGTGGCGCACAAACGTCAGCGGCTCGGAGTTCACGTAGATCCACGCCCCGCCATCGGTGTCGTAGATCAGCGAGGAGTACGGGATGACTTTATGCTGCGCGCCGTTGAGCTGCGCCTCGCCGACCTGGGTGGTTTGTATGTCGAGCCGCTTGGCGGCCTCTTCGGTCAGGATGGCGCGCGAGGGATCTTTGCCGTCGAGCTGCTCGATCGTGATCGGGTGATGTTCGTCCGTCGCGGCCTCGGGGGCCTGGCCGCACGCGCCCAGCGTCAGCGCGCCAGCCACCAGCGCCACGGCCAACCGGCGATAGTTCAGCTTCATGTATTTCTCCTATCGAACCTGTGCAGTTGGTGTGCTCCGCCCTTGCCAGAGCGGCTCGCGCCGCCGCCGCGCGCTCTGCCGGCGCGGCGGCGTGCAGACCTTCCGCCCCGTGGTGAAGGTGCTCGACTTCGGCCTGGCGAAGATCGCCGGCGAGGCGGCGGGCCCGACGCTGACGCGCGCCGGCAGCGTGTTCGGCACGCCCGAGTACATGGCGCCCGAGCAGGCCGAGAGCCGCCCCCTCGACGAGCGCACCGATCTCTACGCCCTCGGCGTGGTGCTCTACCAGCTCGCCACCGGCGACCTGCCCTTCCGTGCCCCCACGTATCTGCAGCTGCTCGCCAAGCAGGTCGAGCGCCTTTCTGCCGTGCTCGATTCCGCGCCGCTTCCCGTCTGGCTTCGCAATGCCGATGGCAAGCTCGTCTGGGTGAACCAGGCTTACGTCAAGGCGGTGGAAGCACCGGACAGCAATGCAGTGCTGAAGGCCAGCCTCGAGCTTGCGAATGATCCCAAGATGGATCGCAGCCAGGCTGATGCTGCAACCGGGTTCCAGGGCCGGGTGCATGCGGTCATTGCCGGCGCCATGCGCGCTCTCAACATTCACGAGGTGAAGCTCGCCGAGAAGGTGGCGGACGCGCCCGGCATCGGTGGTGCTTATTGGCAGAAGGTGCTTGCCGACATCGAGACCCACTACGGGGCGGAGCGCTTTCGCGGCGTGCGGGA